>JAYGDV010000555.1:0-11250 GCA_046582735.1 Planctomycetota bacterium | reverse complement strand
TCATCTCTGTCTCTCTGCCGGCCTGGTGGCCGTAACCTGCTTTAGCTTTAAACTTCTGCCGGCTTCTCCCGGATTTGCGGCACCCCTGGTAAAGGCTTCCCGCTGCGAATCATCCGAGCAAAATTATCGAAAAGAAAAGTGAAATCGTTCGGACCGGGTGCCGCCTCGGGATGAAGCTGCACTGTGAAGAGAGGAATCTCCTTGTGATAAAGCCCCTCCAATGTCTGATCGTTGAGGTTGACGAAGTACGGTTCCACCTGGTCCGTCTCAAAGGAATCCGGCACAACGGCGTAACAGTGATTCTGAACGGAGATCTCAACCTTGCCAGTCATTGTATTCAGGACCGGATGATTACCTCCGTGATGCCCGAATTTCAGCTTTTCCGTCGCGCCCCCGAGGGCTAATCCTGTCAGCTGGTGACCCAGGCAGATGCCGAAGATCGGGTAATCTCCCATCAGCGAACGAATCGTCTCGACCGCGTAGGGAAGCCCCTCCGGATCACCCGGCCCATTGGAGAGGAATACTCCATCGGGGGCCATCTCACGCACCTGCTCGGCGGTAGTATCAGCAGGCACCTGGTGCACTTTGAAACCCATCTCGTGGAAGATACGCAGGATGTTGTATTTGACTCCGTAGTCGAAAGCTACGATTTCGAGACCTTCACCGAGACGCTCATCACTGCGGTTGTCCTTAAAGCAGCTTGAGAAGGGCGAGTTGAAGCCCTGCTCCCATACCTGCGGCTCTTTGCAGGTCACTTCACTGACCATATCCCGTCCGCCGAGCCCCTCCCAGTTCCTGGCCCTCTCCACCAGAGCATCATCTTCTTCTTCGGAGGTCGAGATCACTCCCTTGAGAGAACCCTCCACCCGCAAAAGTTTTGTTACCGCCCGGGTGTCGATACCGGAGATTCCAACCACTCCGTGACGTTCGAGGTAATCTCCAAGGGGTTCACAACTCCTGAAATTTGAGGGTCGGCGGCTGAGCTCACGCACGATAACACCTCGCAGGGCAGGGACACGGGACTCCTCGTCATCAGGATTGACCCCGTAATTGCCGATCAGGGGGTTGGTCATGACCACCATCTGCCCATTGTAGGAAGCATCGGTGAAAACTTCCTGGTAACCGGTCAGGGAAGTATTGAATACGACCTCTCCAACAGACTCTCCCTCCGCGCCGATCGAGGTTCCGCGCAGAACGGTGCCGTCTTCAAGAGCCAACCTGGCGCGTTTCTGAGACAAATGACTACTCCAACTCTCTTCCTCAACTCCTTATTATCTGGAGTGAGCACTTTTTTTCCACGGCTTTTCCCCCCCCGCGGGGGCCATCCCTCTACATCGCCTGCCAGCAAACTCTCACTTCGGACCTATAAACTCCCTGCCTCCCATATAGGATTGCAACACCTCAGGGATCCTGACCCTCCCATTAGCTTCCTGGTTAATTTCAAGAATGGAGATCAGGATCCTCGGACTGGCAATAGCTGTATTGTTCAAGGTGTGGCAGAAGTGCACCTTGCCGGCCTCGTCCCGGTAACGGAGATCAAGACGCCTCGACTGGAAATCATGGAAGCGGGAGGCGCTATGAGTCTCTCCATAGCTGTCACGCGAGGGCATCCAGGTCTCGATATCGAATTTCTGTATCTGCGGCTGTCCAAGGTCTCCCCCGCAGACATTGACAACCCGGTAGGGAAGCTGGAGGGCCTGGACGACTTCTTCCGCATTGGCGAGGATCTCGAGGTGGAAGCGAAGCGATTCTTCATCGTCGTTGCGACAGACCACGACCTGCTCGACCTTGTTGAACTGGTGAATCCGGTAGAGCCCCCTGGTATCCCTTCCCGCCGCTCCAGCCTCCCTGCGGTAACAGGTCGAATATCCCGCGTAGAGCCTCGGCAGGTCGGATTCAGCAAGAATCTCCCCACTGTGGTAGGCCGTCACCGGGACCTCGGAGGTACCGATCAGGTATTTCCGGTCTCGTTCGCAGGCGTAAGCCTGCTCTTCGCCGCCTGGGAAATAGGCCGTACCTACCATGGGCTCACGGCGCACCAGGGTGGGCACCAGCATGGGAGAAAAGCCCTTCTCTACCAGGTGGTTGAGGGCGAACTGGAGCACCGCAAGCTCAAGCAATGCGCCTTCATTTTTGAGAATGTAGGTCCTGGAGCCTGCCAGCTTGGCGGCCCCCTTCATGTCGATCAGGTCGAGCTCTTCGCCGATCTCGAGGTGGTCCTTGATGGGGAAATCAAACTGCGGAACCTCACCCCATTCGCGCACAAGTACATTGTCTTCATCGGTCTTCCCATCGGGAACCTCGGGTGCCGGGATATTAGGCACAAGAAGCATCTGATTCTCGAATTCCTCTTCGAGTGGGCCGAGCTCCTTTTCATAAGCCTTGATACGCCCGGCGATCTCTCCCATCTTGGCGATCATGGCCTGTTTCTGGTCGCCCTCGAGAGTGGCAATCTCCTTGCCGACCTTTTTCTGGGCAGCGCGAAGCTCTTCGCTCTCAAAGAGAAGCTTCTTCCTCTTCTCATCGAGTTCGAGGATACGATCAACCGCCTCATCGCAGGGGATGTGCTTCTTGCGCCCACCCGCTTTGACCAGATCCGGATTCTCTCGAAGAATATTTATATTGAGCATGGAACCCAAAAAAAAAACGCCGACAATTAAGCCGTCGCGCATTTTTGCATTGCAGCCCCGGATTGCAAGGAGGAAAGTCCGAAGGATACGCCATCCGCAGCCCCGGGGAAGCAACCGGGCCTCTCTACCCCCGGCCATCCCCACCTTTCTTTTTCCTCATTAATTTCTTAAAGGCCTTCTGATCGGGACCTACAATGTCCTACCGAGTTGGTAAAGAGATGGTTGCCCTGGCCGGGAAGCAGAGCCCGGCGGAGCCCCTCTGAGGGAAATAAAAAGAGAAAACATTTCATTCGAAGACGTCCTGTCGCTGGTGGCTCTGCGCTGCCGGAAGGAAAAGCGAACGGCGGTCTTCGAGGGAGATCGATTTTTGTTGATGGAATCAAGGGTCAGATCGTTTGAAGCTCGGCGACTTCGTGCTGCAGGCACCATCCTCGAAGACGGGATGCAGGCCCGCTCAATAAACAGCTCATCGAGGAGCGGAAGCCCGAAGGATTGCCAGGAGGCCTTCGTCGATGCGCTCAGCCTGTTCCTTTCAGAATCAATTGACCGGGAAGAGCTCCACGACAGGACCCTCGAGAACCTACGTCAACGACACCTGCTCCCTGTAGATGACGAGCTCCTTCCAGTTGCCATAACCGGCCTTGGACTGACAGCCCTGCTTACGAGTCCGGACCTCAGCACCGGGAGTGAACAACTCCGCCGGGGGCTGCAGCGTATGAGCATAGCAGCCGGCTGCCGCCGCCCCCTTCCCGTAGGTGAATTGCTGCAGCTTGCAGCAGAAGCCCACGGCCCGCTCGAACTCTCGGTGCAGAAAACTCCCTCGCAGAACGGAAATGAGAATCCAATGCATTGGGTTGACCTGGCGCTGAAAAATCCCTCAGCAGGCTTCCGCCTGATACCGGTCTCCGTCTTTACCCGGCAATTTTTTCACGGAGAGGTCCTCCACAGCGTCTGCACGGACCCTGGAGCTGATCTTTCACGCTACCACCGCGAAAACGACAAGGCGCCCACACTGAAGAGACAACATCCCGGGCTCTCAGGAGACCCCCGCTTCGAATATTATGTCGATGAAGCCGGGCTTTCTGAGATCGTCCTCGATTCCGAACACCTTGGCTGTGGAGAGCTCCTTCTCGCCAGCCGCCTGTTTGCCTTCTACAGCGGCCTCGAAGATCTCAACCTTGAAGGCATTCCCATCACAAGCTGCCGATGAGACCGCACACCCGTTTCAAGCTCACGGACGGCCTGGAAACCCGGCTCCTCTCCAGCCTCCTGGCAGCCTGCATGATGGCGGCCTGCCTCGGTGGCAGGCTCCCAGCTGAAGATACGGAAACAGCCCGCAAGGGTGATGAATGGCACATGGTACATCTGCAGGGCAAGGCGGCAGGCTACAGCCTCCTGCGTAAGCTGGAAAGAGAAAATGGCGAGCTCGAAACCGTCTCTTTCACCAGGATCACGATGAAACGCGGCACTCAAAAAACCACTGTTGAGGAACGCCTCGAGATACGCGAAGACGCAGATGGAAAGATCCTTGGATTCAGAAGAGAAGAAAAAAAAGCGCAGCAGGCCGTCACTACAATCGGGAAGATGATCGCGCCCGACCGGATGGAGCTCGAGGTCACCTCTGGAAATTCCCCGGCTCAAAAACAGGTAATCCCCTTCAACCCTGCAACACGGGGCTTACAGCACACCACGAAAAAAATCAGCTCGACGCTGAAGAAAAAAGGCGACCGGGTTGAGGTCATTGTCTTCATGGCCGACCTCTCACGTTGCCTCAGGCAGGTCAGCACGCTCCAGGCGCGCGAGGGAAAGCTCCGGCGCATCGAGAGCCGAATCGAACTGGCCCCCGGCAACAGCCTGGTACTCCTGGAGTGGATCAACGACGAGGGACAGTCGGTCAGGAGCAGCATGCCGTATCTGGGGCTGGAGACCGTGCTCTCAAGCAGGAAAAAAATCCTGGCGACTGATTTCAGCTCGCCGCCGGAGATCTTCTTTTCAAGCGGAATTCCCCTTGGACGCTTCCTCGGCTGGAAACGTGAAGAGATCCTCTACAGGCTCAGGCTTCGTGACAGCAAGCAGCCGGTTAAACTGACAGATTCCGGCGCAGCCGGCCACAAGCTCACCGCCACCACGGAAGAAGGCACCTGGCATTTGAGGGTACAGACAGTGCACCAGGATGAGGCCTGGGAACTGCCCCTCCGTCCCACCCCCCCGCTGAAGCTCTACCTCTCCTCGACGGCCTATATCCAGTCCGACGATACCCGGATTATCGAGCTCGCGAAAAAAGCAGCCGGAAATGAAAAGAACAGCCTCGAGGTGGCCCGGACACTTGAAAAATGGGTCTACAATTACATCCGTAAAAAGAACCTGGGCACCGCCTTTGCTACCGCGAAAGAGGTTCTCGAGACCCGCCAGGGAGACTGCACTGAACACGCCGTCCTGCTGGCTGCCATGTGCCGGGCAGCAGGAATACCCTCCCGGGTCGTCGCCGGCCTGGTTTACTACCGCAAGAGCTTCGTCGGACATATGTGGACGGAAGTTTATACAGGCAAGTGGATCCCGCTCGATGCAACGATTGGAAAAGGAAAGGTGGAGGCCGACCACATCGCCCTGGCCGTATCGGCTCTCGACAACACCTCCATCTCAGAAATATTCATCGGACTTCTGCCTTTTCTCGGCAATATCGAAATTGAGGTCCTGGAAACAAGGTGAGCGAGGAGAGAGCCGAACTTTCCATCTCGCTGGATGATTACGAGTACCCGCTCCCCCCGGAGCTTATCGCGCAGCATCCTGCCGAGCGGCGCTCAGGAGCGCGACTGCTCGTCCTCGACCGCTCCGGCACCGGGCTCGAACACAGATCCTTCAGCGACCTCCCCCATTACCTGCGAGCCGGAGACGTGCTGGTGCTCAACGAGACCCGCGTTCTGCCCGTGCGACTGCGGGCAAAGAAAGCGAGTGGCGGAAAGGTCGAGGTTCTCCTGCTGGAACCTGTGGAGCTGGAGGGAGAGCAATCCTGGCAGGTTCTTCTCAAGCCGGGAAAGGCCTTCGCCGAGGGGCGTACGCTGCAGCTGGAAAAAGCTCCGGAAACCGGGATCAAATGCCTCGTGCGCAAGGGGCAGACCTTTATCGTCTCATTCAGTCGTGCCGGGGAAGAACTGGGCCCCGGCGAGGTAAGCTCGCTGGCAGAGAAAATCGGAGAAATCCCGCTACCACCCTACATCTCCCGAGAACCACAGGAACGTGAATCCCCCGAGGACAGCGAGCGTTACCAGACGGTGTATGCACGGGTGCCGGGATCTTCAGCCGCACCGACGGCGGGACTGCATCTGGATCCTGAAACCCTCCGGCAGGTGGAATCAGCCGGAGTAGAAATTCTCCGGCTCACCCTGCATATTGGGCTCGACACCTTCAAACCCCTCAGCCAGGAGGCTCTCGATTCAGGAAAGCTCCACGGGGAGCGGGTGGAGATCCCCTCCGAAACAGCAGCAAAGCTTCTCAAGGCCCGCCAGGAGAACAGGAGAATCATCGCAGTGGGGACCACCACGGTACGCGCGCTCGAGAGCTTCGCCGACGGCGAATTCGAAACCCCCTTCAGCCGGCGAACCCACCTTTTCATCCGCCCACCCTGGGAATTCAGGCTCGTCAACGGACTCATCACCAATTTTCACCTGCCCCGCAGCAGCCTGTTGATGCTCGTCAGCAGCCTCACGGGACGAGAGCGCCTCCTGTCCGCCTACAAAGAGGCGGTTGAGCAGAAGTACCGCTTCTTCAGCTACGGCGATGCCATGCTCATTCTCTGACCCATGACAGAAAAAAAATCGACTTCCGCCGACCGTCAAAAGACCCGCTCACTCAACTGCTGGTATTGCGGAAACGACTTGAACCTCGACTACCTGTTAAGGGACGGGATCCTGCGGACCCGCAGGGAACGGGAGGGTGGCCCCTACCGCATGTACTCCTGCACCTTCTGCAACCGGAGAAACCATTGTGAAAAAACCCGGCAGGGGCGCTGGTTCAGCTCTCCTGACTCCCATCCGATGCCGCTGGACTACATCCTGGGACGGTTTATCGGGCAGCCCCAGGACTTCATCAGAACAATGAGCTGGTACGCTGCAAACGAAGAGAGACGACGCTACTATTTTGAACACGATAGGGACTACCGCTACAGCGGCGGTTTCATCAAAAGGCTTCTGAAGGGATCCCTCCTGCGCGGGCGGGCAAAAGCTTCCGACGAAGACAAGCAGGAGGAAAGAAAACAAAAACAGGAAGCCACCGGCAAACAAGACAGGAAAGAACGAGCCCGGCCACCGCCCCACCAGCCGGAACTCATCGGGCCCTGGACAATCCTCGGTGTCGAGCGAAACGCATCCCAGGCTGAAATCCGCCGCGCATTCCACAAGCTGGCTGTCCAGTACCATCCGGACAAAGTTCACCATATGGGAGAGGACTTCCAGAAAATCGCCCATGAGAAATTCACCGAGCTGCAGGAGGCCTACGAACGAATGGTCGCTAAATCCTCCTGAACCTTGATGAAGTGGCAGGATATTTCTGGACCTTGATGCTCCCTGCCGCTAAAGATCTCTATCTCAGCAAGACCAGTTTCACAGAAGGAGACAAGGCAAATGCCTTCCCCTATCACTGTTGCCGTAACAGGCGGAGCCGGCCAGATCGGCTACAGCCTGCTTTTTTCAATCGCACGAGGAGCCGTTTTCGGGCCCGATCAACCGGTTCGCCTGAAGGTCCTCGAGATCCCGCCCGCTATGAAGGTCGTTGAGGGAGTCGCCCTCGAATTGGAGGACTGCGCCTTCGGGCTCCTGGAAGGACTCGACCTCAGCGATGATCCCGATTCCGCTCTCAGCGATGTCAACTGGGCCCTGCTGGTAGGCTCAAAACCCCGCGGACCGGGAATGGAACGTGGCGACCTGATCAGGGAAAATGGCCCCATCTTCGTAAGCCAGGGCAAGGCACTGCAGAAGGCCGCCCCTGACCTCAGGGTGCTTGTTATCGGCAATCCCTGCAATACCAACTGCCTGATTGCACGGAACAACGCCCTGGAGATTCCTGACGAGCGCTGGTTCGCGATGACGCGCCTTGACCACAACCGGGCTGTCAACCAGCTGGCTGTAAAGGCCGGTGTAGATGTCAGCGCGGTCGAGCGGGTCACGATCTGGGGTAACCACAGCGCCACCCAGTATCCCGACTACCACCACGCGCTCATCTCAGGAGAACCGGCGGCTTCTGTTATCGATGACGAGCAATGGCTCCAGGAAGATTTCATCAGCCGGGTACAGAAACGGGGAGCGGAGGTGATCGAGGCCCGGGGGAAATCTTCGGCCGCCTCGGCAGCCAGCGCTATCTGCGATCATGTGAGAACCTTCCATCATGGAACCGCGGAGAACGACTGGACCTCGGCCGCCGTCGTTTCTGATGGCAGCTATGGAATTACAGAAGGCCTTATCGCATCCTTCCCGATCCAGGCGACCGCTGCCGGCTGGGAGATCGTACAGGGCCTGGAGACTAACGAGTTCTCCCGTGCCCGAATTGACACCAGTGTCGGTGAGCTCGAGCAGGAACGAGACGTAGTCTCCGATCTGCTGTGATCAGCTTCCTTGGCATCGATTTTCAATCGGAAAGGGTAAATACCCTCGCTCTCGGACGAGACCTGAGCGTGGGCGGAAGAGCCGATGCAGCCATCGCCGGAGGAGTCGAAGAAGCAGGCACCGGGATCCTCTCCATTCCCTCAGCCGAGTGGCTTCGAGCCGGGGGCTTTGCGCTCCAGGAACTCTATAGCAGGCTGCCGCTGGACTCCCGCAAGATCTGGGGTATCGGCATCAGTGGACCGGACGGCTGGGTGGCTCTCGACCCGGACTTTGAGCCCCTCAGTGATGTACGCCTGATTCCAGGCAGCAGGATCCTGGATGATCTCCGGCAATGGCTCAGTGAAAATCCCCGCATGGAGAACAGGGTCTCCCTCGTCCTGTCGCCCAAGGATTTCTTCCGTTTCAAGATGTGCGGCTCCATGGCCACCGATGCAACCAGTGTCTGTTCCATGGACCTGTTCTGCCCGCAGCGGTGTGACTGGGACAGGAAAAAACTGGCGGCAACAGGGCTGCCGGAAAAATGGTTCCCTCCCGTGTTCCGCAGCTCAGGCCCCACCGGGCGGCTCAACAAGGACGGCATGCGCCAGTGCGGGCTTCCGGGTAGTCTCTGGCTCGTGGCTGGCGCCACCTCGCGCATGGCAGCCATGATCCCCAGCGGCGATCTACGCTCAAAAAAGATCTGGGCTCCCGACGATGGCCAGGCACCTGTCTACGCAATCGGCCACGAACGGGACCATCCAGACCCTGTTGTTCCGGCAGGCTACCTATTGTGCAGTTCAGCGATTAATGACCACCTCGTCCTCCTGCGTAAAGAAAAGGATCCCGCTGACCCAGCCGCTCCAGAGATGCGGGTGGAGATCGAGAACAGCTCCTATACGGTGCTGGATACAACCACGAGGCTCGCAGATTCCGAGCTGGGAGCCGCTGTGCTGGCGGCATTCGGATCGGGCCTCTTCAACTCATGGGACCGTTATTACACCCTGCTCGCACGCAAGGAATCCGCTGAAGAGATCCGTGACCCCGATCCGCCGGATCGATGATCAGAAGGTGAGAAAACTCAGTGGTTTAACGGGTTTCTCCAGTAAACCTGCAGCATACAGCCGGTCGAAGAAAAGCCGCATCGCTTCGAGTTTGTCCTCGCCGAGGTCATAGTTGATCAGGTGTCCGAGATAGTGGATTCCAGCAGCCTGGTCAAACCCCTCCGGCAAGACAGCCCCCGCCACGATCTCGTCAATCCTCGAGAGCCCCTCCTCTTTTGCCTGCGAGAGGCGATCGAAAAGAAACCTCCGGAAACCGGCATCTTCCACCACCTCCGCTCTGCAGGCCCAGAAAGCGTAAACAAAGGGAAGCCCCGTCATTCGTGTCCACTCGGTCCCGAGGTCGAGGTCCTGCCAGCCGGGAAACGAATCTCCCTCCAGCGCAGCATCCCCGATGAGTAAAACAGCATCGAGGCCAGCCAGCTCCTCATTACGGTCTTCAAGGCAACCCCGCATGGCGGCTGGTTCACAGGACACAAACTCGGGCTCCGCACCCCATGCATCCCGAAAGAGCAGGCGAGTCAGGAGTGCAGAAGTCATCGAGCAGGTATCAAGCCCGACGCGCCTGACCTTACGCAGATTTGTACGATGGAAAAGCCGGATACTGCGCACACCGCCATAGCTTGAAATTCCAATACCCGGCACCACCTGGTAATCAGGCCGGGCTGCACAGGCAACCACCGGGACCAGGGCTACATCCAGCTCTGAGCAATCCAGCATTTGCGCCAACCGACTCGGTACATGGTAACCGAGGGTCAACCTGTCGGATGTTTCACCGAGGCCCCAGAGTAACGGGAGTGCGTTCAAATAGTCTATGCCACCCAACCGTACCAGGTCATCGGAGGAAGGAGCCATGGAGTCCTTGAGGCTACTGGATTCCTGCATAACTGCTCACTGAAATCAAAAACGGTTGACCGAAACACAAGAGTGAGATTATAGACCCGTGGTAGCTGTTGACAAGCAAGACCAGCCATAAGAGCATCAACCACATCATGAAAAAGGCGAAATATTAATGCTCAGCCGCAAGAAAAGACGGCGCTTGAGGAACTGGCTGGTCGCCTGGCTGGCCCCCCCGCTGGTACGCCTCTGGGGCTGGAGCCTTCGCAAACGCATCTGCTCCGATGGGGCAGATGGGCTTGAAGAAAAAGATGGCTGGGTCCATGTTCCGGGAGTGATTGTCCTGGTATGGCATCAGCGGCTCTTCACCCTCGCCACCTCCTTCCCCAACAGCGGCTTTCGAACCATGATCAGCCAGCACGACGATGGAGAGATGCTTGTCGGGGTCCTTAAGGGTATCGGCCTGGAAGCCATCAGGGGATCAACCACACGCGGATTTGTCGGCGCCATCAGGGAACTGCTCAGAAACCAGGGGAAAGACCTCAGGATCGTGATCACCCCGGATGGACCGCTAGGCCCACCCATGGAGCTCCAGCAGGGCGCCATCTATCTTGCCTCGAAAACAGGGTTGCCGATTCTTGTCACTGGCATCGGCCTATCCAGCAGCTGGACCTTCAAATCATGGGATCGCTTCAAGCTCCCCCTCCCCTTCAGCCGCGCCCTGCTTCGAATTGGCAAGCTCATCAGGATACCCCCCGACCTTAACCGCGAAGAAATCGAGCAATGGCGTATCAAGGTCGAAAAAGCGATGTGTGAGATACTCACCGATACCGATGAGCGCTTTGAGGAGCTTTACAGGGAAGCAAACCGGTTACGGGGGATGCGAAAGACGTAAAATAGCCCTCCAGGAGCCCTTCCCGGGCGAAGGAGAGTTATTTTTTTTCTTCCGAAGCTCCCTGTTGGCTTGCACAGCCGGGGGCGAAGAAATAAAATCCAGACACCTGGTACGCCGCACGTTTCGAGGGGTCAAAGGACCCCGAAAATGGATAACCCCCGAGCGGGAACTTTTTGCCTGCTGCTTGCTATTGGCCTGGGCATCTGGAGTGTCGTCAACAGCCTCGACCAGGGACGCAAGAGACTGACCCTTCG
>JAYGDV010000482.1:0-17025 GCA_046582735.1 Planctomycetota bacterium | reverse complement strand
CGACGCTCTTCCGATCTGAGAGCTCGGTGGCCCCATAGCAGGAGACATCGCCGTAGCCGAGGTCATCGGCCATGATCACGAGGATATTCGGGCGTGTTTCTGCTGCCTGCAGCAGGCAGGACGGCAACAGGAAAAATGCCGCAACGAACAGTCTTGCCTTCATGGTTTTCCCTTGGGTTAACGGGGTGGTTACTCGATGATCGATGTCTGTAGCAGTCCAGTATTTTAGCAGCAAAGAAGGAGCCAGTCGATGGCGGCGAGTAACACGGTATTAAAGATTCCCAGGTGGCTGTCGGTGGCCATCCTGTTCATCCTGGCGGCTCCAGCCGGGTCCTTCGCGGCAGAGAAGATGAACGTTCTATTTCTCATCTGTGACGATCTCAACTGCGACCTGGGCTCCTACGGCCATCCCCAGGTCAAGTCTCCCAATATCGACCGTCTTGCTGAAAGGGGAGTACGTTTTTCAAATGCCTATTGCCAGTACCCTCTCTGTGGGCCGAGCCGGGCTTCCTTCATGACCGGTCTCTATCCGGACCAGACGACCATCCTGGGGAACGCGATTCTCCTGCGTGAGAGGCTGCCCGGGGTTCAGAGCATGTCGCAGATGTTCATCCGCAAGGGCTACGAGGCGATCCGGATCGGCAAGATCTACCACTACGGCGTTCCGCGCGACATCGGAACGGACGGCCACGATGACCCCAAGTCCTGGACCCGGAAGTTCAATCCAAGAGGCAGGGACAAGACCGATGAGAGCAAGGTCTTCTCGCTGCGCCCGGGCAGCTACGGCGGCACCCTCAGTTGGCTGGCCGCCGATGGTACGGACGAAGAGCAGACCGATGGAATCGCCGCCACCGAGGCGGTGAAGCTGTTGAAGGAATACGCAGATAATAAGAAACCCTTCTTTATGGCTGTAGGGCTTTATCGACCGCACACGCCTTTTGTCGCACCGAAGAAATACTTCGACCTTTATCCAACTGAGAAGATCGTGGTGCCGACTGTCCCGAAAGGCTATCTCAAGACTCTGCCTCGCCCTGCGGCTCTTTCGATCAGCCGCAAGAAGGACCAGTTTAACCTGAAGGACGAGCTTGCGCGCAAGGCCATACAGGCCTACTACGCCTCGATTACCTTTGCCGATGCGCAGGTCGGGAGAATCCTGGCTGAGCTCTCCGCCTCTGGGCTCGACAAGAACACCATCGTCGTTTTCACCTCGGACCACGGCTACCACATGGGAGAGCACGGGCACTGGCAGAAGACGACCCTGTTTGAGAACGCGGCCCGGGTTCCGCTGATCATATCGGTTCCGGGCATGAAGAATGCCGGAAAGAGTTCCGGGGCGCTCGCCGAGATGACAGATTTCTACCCGACCCTGGCTGAATTGAGCGGCCTGGAGGGGCCGGGGTATCTGCCGGGCGTCAGCCTCGTGCCGGCGTTGAAGGATCTCTCCGTCTCGCCACGAAAATCTGCACTTACGCAGTACAAGACCGGCTACTCCATCAGGACGGAGCGCTACCGCTACAGCGAGTGGGGTGTCGGCGGCAAGGATGGTGCTGAACTCTATGATCACCAGTCTGATCCTTCCGAGCTGAAGAATCTTGCCAGGAGCCCTGCCCATGCCGCCGTGACAGCCAGGCTCTCCACCGTGATCCGGTCGCGCATCAAGGTCGCCACTACCTACGTTCCGGGCCTCAAACGCCTCAAGGGTCCGCCGAAGCAGCCGAGAAAAAGACCCGCCAGGAAAAAGTCCTGAGGCGGAAGGTTACTTCCCGGTCATGGTTTTGCGGATCACCTTCCAGGTGGCTGGAGCGACCGCGAGGTGGTGCCAGAAGCCGAAGCCGCCGAGGTCGAGCTGCCTGACGGTCTCAAGGTGGGCCTCGGTGCTCTTAGAGTCGGATGCATAGAAAACTCGAGGATTGCCGGCCTTGTCAGCGTAGCGGTAGACATTGATTTTTTCGAAGGGGCGCCAGTGCGGCCTGATGGGGGCGGTAGTGTCAGGACTCGCCCGGTCTACCTGCCTCCCCCTGCCTCCCGGGCGGATGTCGTAGTCGTTGGAATAGGCCGGCAGGCCCATGACGAGTTTTTCCCGGGGAATGTGCTGCAGCCAGTACTTCATTGCTGAGCGTGCCCAGGGGGCGGTACTGGTCGGCCCGTGCCCGGGTTGGGAGGCGAGGTGTTTGTCGTAGCACATGACCCGAACCAGATCGCAATGTTTCGCGATAACCCCGGGGTCGTAGAAGCCGGGGGCCGGAGAGGCCTGGATCATACCGGGGGTCTAAGCTACGCAGATGCTGAGCTTTTTGCCTGCATCGTGGAGCTTTGCAGAGAGAGTCTGGATGAAAGCGCCGTACGCTCCCCGGTATTTCGCCGGTAGGTTCTCGTAGTCGAGGTCGATCCCGTCGAGGTTGAGAGCACGGCATTTCTCCAGGTAGGCATCTATGGTCTTGCCGGCCTTCTCACTGGTGGCTACGTTTTCTACCGGTCCGCTCACGAGAGAATAGACCTTCAGCCGCAGCCCATGACACTGGGAGACAAATTTCCGGTCAGGGCTTCCAAACAGGCTGACCGAGGTGAGCAGGTCCTTGTAAGGCTCCAGCTTCTGAAGGCTCTTCTCGCCGTGGTAGTGGAACCAGGTATGGAGTTTCGGCTGGGCTTCCAGATGACCTGCAAAGACGGTCTGCAGGATTACGATTACTGCCAGGGTGTTGAAAAGGCGCCTCACGGCTCTCATTGCGACCATTTCCGGGTTGTACACGCTCCCATTCCCTCTATCAATCTTCGATTCTTCCGGATTCAAGAGGGCGGTATTCATTGGCTTTCGCTCAGGAGGCTAACTGGCTAAAATACGAGGCTGAAAACCCAGGGGAACATCCAGGAGCCGGTACGCTGTATAACCTTTTCATGAACCGTGTTTTTCCTCTCATCCTGCTGCTGGCTGCAGGGAGCCTGGGCACCGCCGATACGGCCTCCCCGGTCTTCCCCGGCCTGGACAGGGATGGGCTCGATCAGCGCACCCGTGGGCTCGCTCTCATCGGCGAATTCGGCTGCGTTGCCTGCCACCGGAGCGGGAACTTCAAGGCCGAGCTCAATTCGAGGAGAGCGCCCAGCCTTGAGGCCGTTGGGACACGGATCAATCCCAGCTATCTCGAAGCCTACCTGTTGGCCCCACACACGGTAGAGCCCGGCACCCGGAAGCCGGATATTTTCAAGGGGATGGCGCAGGCCTGGTTTCCGAAGGGCGATATAAAAGACATGGCTGAGGGGTTGGCGCACTACCTCGTTTCGTTGCAGCCGGGATCCTTCAAAATACAGGCGCCGGACCATGTGGCAGCCGCCCGGGGAGAGAAACTCTATCATTCGGTCGGCTGTGTGGTCTGCCATTCACCGCGGGACGAGGATGGGAAGCTTCTCCTGGAGGAGAGCTCTGTCTCGCTTGCAGGGGTGGAAAAGAAATACAGCGTCGTATCCCTGGCCGCTTTCCTGGAGGCCCCTCACGAGGCGCGGCCATCGGGTCGCATGCCGGACTTGCATCTTGATTCCAACGAGGCCTGGCAGCTGGCAAACTATCTCTGCCGGGATGCCCGGGTTCCCGGGACTCTTCGCTATACCCTTTATCTCGACAACATGGAGGAAGGAGTTGCGAAACTTCCGGGTAAGGAGGAACGCGGAGGAGTCGTTGCGGGATTCAACCTCGATGACTTCAAAAAACACCGTGCAGATTTCGCTCTGCGCTTCGAGGGGTACCTTCACCCGCCATCTGCAGGTGAGTACGTTTTTGAGCTGGCTTCCAGCAATGTCGGTATCTTGTCGGTCAATGGAGAGACCCTGGTCTCCCTTGCCGAAGGCGGCAAGGCGCGCAAAACGCTTCGCCTTGAGGCGAAGCCGCAGAAGCTGGAGCTGGTTTACCTTCATGGTGACGGGGCCCCGAAACTCGAGCTGTTGTTGTCGGGGCCGGGGTTGGAGAAGGGGCCGGTTCCGGCGGCACTCCTGAGCTCGGAAAAAACGCGTGTCGCCCCCCGGGAGAGATTTGTGGCAGACAAGAAAAAAGCCGGGTTTGGAAAGGGTCTCTATGGAGCTTTTCTCTGCGGCAGGTGCCATGGCGGCGGGCCCGATGTGCAGACCAAGGAGTTCCCTGAGCTTTCACGGCTGGATCCTGCGCGTGGATGCCTTTCCGCCAGCGGTGGACGGGGGCCGCTTTTCGCTCTGAGCAAGGCCCAGCGGGCGGACATTCGCGCGGCGCTGGCGACGCCAGCCTACAAGCCTTCGGGGGAAGAGAAAATCCGCCTGGAGCTGGCCCGCTTCAACTGTATCGGCTGCCATGAGAGGGGAACTCTCGGTGGGGTGAGGAAGGAACACAACGATTACTTCACCAGCGCCGACCCCAAGCTCGGCGAGCCCGGCCGCCTGCCGCCGCCGCTGACAGGCACCGGGGCAAAGCTGCAGTTGGGCTGGCTGCGCAACACCATAGCCAACGGCCAGAGGATCAGGCCCTATGTGAAGGTCCGGATGCCTGCTTTTGGAGCTGAAAACGTCAACGGCCTGGCCGAGCTCTTCGCCGCCGCCGACAAGGTGCCGGCGGTCGTGTTCGAGCCGCTGCCGAAGGACAGGAAGAAGGCGCGGGTTGTGACCGACATCGGCCATCGAATCGTCGGCGACAGGGGGATGAACTGCATCGCCTGTCATACCTTCCGGGGTAAGGGCACCTCCTCCATGGCGTCGGTGGACATCGTCGACACGACCACGAAGCGGCTCAACAAGGACTGGTTTTACCATTACATGCTGGAGCCGGCCCGGTTTCGGCCAAACACCATCATGCCGCAGTTCTTCGCCGGTGGCGTCTCGGTGCTGGGAGATATCGAGGGCGGTGATGCGAAGAAGCAGCTGGGCGCCCTGTGGCATTACCTCGCCGAGGGGCGCAATACCCGCCAGCCCAGCGGCATGGTCCGCGCCTCGATGGAAATCGTTGTCGGGGAGGAGGCTGTGATGCTGCGTCGCAGCGTGCAGGATACCGGCAAGCGCGGCATCAGTGTCGGCTATCCGCTGAAGGTCAACCTGACCTTCGATGCGGAAAATGTCTGTCTCAACCAGCTCTGGCGCGGGAAGTTTATCGACCCGGGCGGGGTGTGGAGGGGCCAGGGCAGCGGCAACGCCCGGATCATCCCTCGTGAGAGGCTGAAGCTTGGCCGGGGCTCTTCTTTGCAGCGGCTTTCCGATGAAGATTCACCCTGGTTGCCGGATACCAGCCGGTCGCTTGGAATCCGCTTCAAGGGCTACCGGCTCGATGGAAAACGGCGGCCCACCTTCCGCTACGTTTACGGGGGGACGGCGGTCAGCGACAAGCCGATGGACCTCCTCGATCAACAAACCAACAGGGCCTACCTCGCCAGGACGATCAAGCTGGAAGGTGGTGAGCTGGGCGGCATCTATTTCCGCGCGGCGGTTCACCCGGAGGTGGCCGGGGAGGAAGATGGTTCGGTGACGGTCGGCAGGGCGGTGAACATCCGGGCCAGTGGACTTCTGCCCGGCGGAAAAAAAGAAGCCCTGAAGTTCCTGGTTCGGCCCTCCGGGAAGGCCCGGGAGGCGGTGGTGGCGATTGGAAATAAAGGGGGTGCCGCAGAGATCCTGCTTGAGTACCGCTGGCTGGAGGAAGAGAAATGAAACTCCTGTTCCTGTTGATCCTTTTCTGTGTGTGCCTGGTTTCGCCCCTCGAGGCTCAGCGTCTTGGAGGAGTCTGGGGGACAGCGAAGGCGGAGGAAGAGTTCTACCCGGTCAGGGATCTGCCGATCCCTGCCGAGCTGGCGTTGGAGGTTGGCAGCTTCACCCTGCTGCCCGATGGACGCCTGGCGATCGGCACCCGCCGGGGAGAGATCCTGCTGATCAGCGGGGCCTTCGACAAGCGACCGAAATTGCGTGTGCAACGTTTCGCCAGCGGCCTTGACGAGGTGTTCGGGCTCGGCTATCGGGATGGGGCCTTCTATGTTACTCAGCAGGCAGAGGTCACCCGGATTCGTGATGCCGATGGCGATGGGCGCGCTGATGTATTCGACACCCTCAGCGACAAGTGGGGTTTCGGCAACTACCATGAGTTCTCCTGGGGCTCAGAGCCTGATCCCGAGGGAAACATCTGGGTGGTTCTCGGGCTCTCCAACTCCTACCACTACCGTGCCGATTTTCGCGGGTGGTCCTTCAAGATCACTCCTGATGGCAAGACCATCCCCATCGCCAGCGGCATCCGCAGCGCCGGTGGAGTGGCCCCGAATGAGCACGGTGAGATGTTTTACGTCGAGAGCCAGGGGCCCTGGAACGGATCCTGCTCGTTGAAGCACCTCAAGCCCGGCGGCTTCATGGGACACCCGATCAGCTTTGAGGCCTACAAGCTCTTGCCTGAGCTGGGGCCCAGGCCCGTTGAGCCGAAGAGCCAATCCAGGATCCATATCGAGAAGAAACGGGTGAAGGAGTTGGTGCCCTACGCGGTGATCTTCCCTTATCGCAAGATGGGCCAGTCGATATCCGGGTTCAGGGTCGATCGCACCGCCGGAAAATTCGGTCCTTTCGCCGGACAGATCTTTGTCGGCGATTACAGCCTGAGCTGCATCATGCGGGCGACGACTGAGAAGATTAATGGCGTCTGGCAGGGCGCTTGCTATCCCTTCCGCGAGGGGCTCGGGACCGGCCTGCTGGCGGTCCAGTTTTCTCCCAAGGGGTATCTCGTGGCCGGAGGTACCAACCGCGGCTGGCCGGTACGGGGCAGCCGGAGTTTTATCCTTGAGAGGCTCGAGTGGAGCGGGAAGATCCCCTTCGAGATCAAGAGGATCAACATCCGCCCGAAGGGTTTCGCTCTCACCTTTACCCTGCCGGTCGACCCCGAGGTCGCGGCAGACTCCAGCCTCTACAACCTGGAGCATTTCACCCATATCTACCATAAGTTCTACGGCAGCCCTGAAGTCGACCAGGGGGCAGGGAAGGTGGTGGGGGTAAAGATTTCTCCCGATGGACTGGTGGCGGAGCTGGAACTCGAAGACCTGGTCGAGGGCCACGTCTACGAGCTTGACCTGTCGGGGATGAAGTCAGCCGCGGGCAGGCCCCTGGTGCATACCCGCGCCTACTATACGGTCAACGAGATCCCGAAGCCCTGAGGCCTATTTCATCTCCTGCAGGAAGGTGAGCAGGTCGCGGATCTCCTGGTCGTTGAGAGGTCCAAGGAGGTCAGCGGGCATCAGGGACGTTTTCTGCTCGCGCAGGTCCTTGACCTCCTTCTTCGGGATCCTGTGAATCTTGTTCTTGATGTCGGTGATGGTCACATGGGTGTCTGAATTCTCTGTGATGAAGCCGGAGAGTACCTGGCCCCTGGAGGTGACCACCTGCATGGCACGAAAACGTTCGGCCACAACCTTCGAGGGGAAGGCGAGGGAATCGGCGAGTTCTTCCCGGTTGAGCCGCTGGGTCACGCCGACCAGCGGCGGTCCGAAGATGGTGGTCTCCTTGTTCTTGATGCCGCCGTGGCAGGCGAAGCAACCGGCCTTGAGGTAGGCGAGCCGTCCGTTCGTCGCGTTGCCCTCGATTTTCTTCGTGCCTGCGATCAGGGCCCGGACCTGTTTGGCTGACTTCAGGTTCTGTTTCACAGGGGTCGGGGGTACGAAGGGCTCGTTGAATTCGTCGAGATACCAGGCCTGCCAGAATTCCATAGCCGCGATCGAGTTGACCAGGGAGACCCCCTTGCCGGGAAGGAAGCGGGCGAAAAGATTTGTAACGTTGGAGGTGGGGCCGCTGACATCGATGGGTGGCCGCCAGTTGCCTCCGGCGGCGGAGCCCTTTGTTTTCCATTCAGCAGGAGGGCTCTGGGTAGCCAGCCAGGTCTCGTTGGTGGCGATCATGCCGAGGGCTCCACCTGAAGAATCAGAAAGTTCGAGCACCGCCATGAGGCCGCCCGGGCCGCCCTGGTTGGCACACTCAACAGTGATCAGGTTCTCGCCCTTCTTGAGCGCCGGGCGGACCTTCATCCGCTTCACGGCGTTCCAGTTGGAGCTGCTGGTGACCTTTCTGCCGTTGAGCCAGGCAGTGAAAACATTGTCACAGGTGATGTGGAGAGTCGCTTTTGCAGGAACCTCATCGAGGTTGAACTTCTTGGAAAACCAGGCCTTCTCGTTACCCTGTTTCGTTGAGGTCCAGATACACTTGGGTACGGATCCGTGGGTGGGTGGAGTCTTGCCGGCGAGGGAGACCAGCAGGGCACCGAAGGAATGGGCACGGGCCGGGTTGCGGCTCATGGTCTCGAGAACCTGGTGGTAAACGGCCGATTCGCCTTTTCGCTTGCCGGAGCTGATCGTGCTGACGACCGAAGCGTACTGGTCGATGGTTTTTCCATCGCGGGCAACCCGGTTGGCGCAGTCCTCGACCAGGCCGGCATCTTTTCCAAAGAGCCCGGTGATGAAGATGCCTTCCTCCCCGGCGGTAAGGGGCTGGGAGCAGAGCGCGGCCAGCAGCGCGTCTTTCTTCCCCGGGTCAGTGGCAGCCTTGTATTTACCGAGCAGAAGCTTGCCGATAGAGGGGTGGCTGGCCTGTTTCAGCAATTCGAGGACACTCTTGCGGCTGGCCTCATCCTTGGCGTTGTTGTAGAGGCGTACCAGGATGGGGCCGGCCTGCGATGAATTCCTGATGGATGCCAGGATGTGGCCGGAGAGCTGGCTGCCGGGAACGACCCTGTCGGCGAGGCCGCCCAGTCCATCTGCATGGCGCTGGGCAATCTGGTTCAGCACGGTACCCCAGAAGCCCTTGAACTGGCGTCCCTTGCCCTGGAATTGAGAGAACCAGCCCTTTTGTGTTGTTGCTAGCCAACTGGCGAAACGCGCCGACTCCTGTTCATTCCAGCCGGATGGGATGTTCGACATCATGCGGGCGAGATGGAATTGGGTGATGGGGTCTTTTTCGGTTTCGAGCATCGCAAGGAGGGGAGCGAAGGCTGCGGGGTCCTGGTAGGCGCTGAGGACTCTCGCCTGCTCCCACCTGACCTCGGAATCGGCATCCGGATAGCCGGCGAGCAGGTAGCGGGTAACCCGGGCTGCGAGCTCCTTGTTTTCCGCTACCTGGCTCTTGAACAGGTTCAGGATGCGGAGGAAGTCGAGGCGGTCTTCTTTATTCGCCGGGGGTTTGGCCAGAAGGCGTTCGGCGACCTCCTGGACATGCGGGGCCTCAGGGCTTTCCCGCCTGATGTTTCCTGCCACAAGGGCTCGCATCCAGGCCCTCGCAGACTTGTGCCGGAGTGCCTCCTGGATGAATTCTTTTGTGGGTCGATGAGCCAGAGCTGTCATGGCGGCGTAGCGAACGAATCGGTCTTCATCATCGAGCCGGGAGATCAGCTTGCCGGTGGCTGCCTGGGCCCCGAATCGTGAGAGCGCCTCTGCGGCTCGTCTGCGGACAAAGGGATCGCTGTCGTCGAGAAGTTTCAGGGCGACAGGAATTTCGTTCGAATCACCGCGGATCCCGACCAGCCAGGCGGCCTGGGCCCTGATCTCGGTGGTGCCGTCTGCCGCAAGGTTGTTGATAAAGGAAGCTGGAAGATTTTTGAAGCCGGGGGAGAGCAGACGAATAGCCCTGAGTCGCTGGCGTGTCTCGCGCCCCTTCTCGAGGGCGGCCGCTCGCAGCTTGTCGTCAACTCCGGCTCCGATCTTCTTCTTGCCAGTCTCTTCGCGCTGGCGGCACCACTCTGACATCGGTTGCGGCAGGGCGAGGAGTGAGTCGATGGTCGCCGCTGGCGCTGCGGGCTCAGGGGAGATCGGCTTGACAGTTGGTTTTTCGGCGGGATCGTAGAAGATTCTCCACACTCCCTGGTTGTGATCGGTGATGAGTATGCTGCCGTCAGGAGCCACATCGACATCGACGAGGGCAAAGTTGATCCGGCCGCCCTTGTGGTCCTTCGCTCCACGCTTGGCCTGGGCGAAGACTGTCATCTTAGCCTTCCAGGTGGCTCCCTCGCGGTCGAGCTCAAAGGCGCAGAGCCGCCCCGGGTTTGCGTAGCCCCCGGAGGTGGCTGATTTCCACAGGTAGTCGCAGGCGATGAAGGCATCCCTGTATTTTTCGGGGAATTGGGTGTGCTCGTAGAAAACCCCCCAATTGGGCGAGCCGCGCCCGACATTCAGGACTCCCGGCAGGCAGTCAAGGTAGTAGGAGGGGTAGGCGCCGACGCCCTGCCAGCCCTGGTCACCACCGGTGGCCCAATGGTTGAGCCGAACAGGACGGTACCACGGCAGGTCGACGTGCCATTCCATGTCGCTGTCGAAGCTGAAAAATTCTCCGAGGTAGTTCATGCCGAGGCTTGGCGGGTTGCGGCCACCGGCACCGATGCACTCCCAGGTTTTTCCGGTGGGGTCGAAGCGGAAGACCGAGGCCGCTCGCTCGTAGATCACCGGTGAGCTCTTCTCGGTGATATGCCGCCGCTCGGCGGTGCCGCCACCATCACCGCTGACCAGGTAGACCCATCCGTCGAGGCCGCGAAGGAGGGTGTGGGCTGCATGGTCACCGCCGGTGTTGAAGCGCTCCCCGAGTCGTCGCTCCCGCTTCAGGGTGCCGCCGGCCTTGTAGCCGCTGTAGAGCTGAACGCCGTCACCGCCGACGGCGTAGAGGTGGTCGCCGTAGACGACGAGTCCCTGCGGGCCCCGGCCTCCGAGTCCCGTGGCAATCACCTTGGTCGTGTCGTAGACCTGGTCACCATCGGTATCCTCGAGTCGCCGAACCGCATTGCCATCGCCAACCAGCAGCCGGCCCTCTCCATCGAGCACGAGATCATAAGATCCGCCGGTAAGCGACCGGTCGGCGGCTTTGTAGATATGGAAACCCGGCGGCAGGTTGAACTGGCTGTCGAGCAACCTGGGGGGGTCGGCCGGCAGGGTCTGCAGACTGGCCAAAAAGACAAGGGCGGTTAGAGAGGGGTGCAATCCGGGGTGACGCATTTCAATTCTCCTGTTTGATTCTGCCGTTCAGGGAGTTTCTGAATTTTTAGTGTAGCAAATTTCCCTGTCCCTTCCGCCTGCCTCGTGTGGGCTTTCTTGCCTGGGGGGGTGATCTGCCTTAGGCTGGTGCTGGGTTGGGAACGAGGAAAAAGAAAGGTCAGGCATGACGAGGCAATGTGTAGTTGCCGTAATGGCGGTACTTTTATACGCCACTGGATCTGTTGGGGCCCAGGAGTTGACCCGCGGGCCGTTTCTCCAGCTCGGCTCGACCGATTCGATGGTGATTGTCTGGAGGACTGCAACGCCTTCAGCCGGGGCTGTGGAGTACGGCCTGGATGCGGGCCTGGGGTTGAGAGTTGAAAGTCGCGGCCCCTCTATCGAGCACGCTGTAGCCCTCACCGGGCTCTCGGCCGGCACGGAATATCATTACCGGGTTCTCTCAGGTGGCGTGGTGACGGCTGATGGCCTGAGGTTCAGGACATTTCCCGATCCGGCATCCGCTGGGCAGTATCGCGTCGTCGTAGTCGGTGACACCGGAACGGGGAACCAGGCGCAGCTCGATGTGGCGGCCGGGATCCGGCTTTCCGCCCCGGATGTCGGGATTCACACCGGCGATTTTATTTATCCGCGCGGCGGCAGCGACCTCGAGATGGACAGGAAGTATTTCGGTATCTACGCCGAGACCATCTCGCGCTCGGTGATCTACCCGACGGTGGGAAACCACGACCTCGATGATGGAGGAACGGTCTTTTTCGGTTCCTTTCACCTGCCTGAAGACAGCCCTGGAGGTGAGCGGTATTATTCCTTCGAGTACGGGGACGCGCTTTTTCTGATCCTCGATTCCAACCAGGGCATGGGGGTGGGAACCGCCCAGTACGCATGGATCGAGGAGCAGCTGGCCGGCAGCCGGAAGCTCTGGAAGATCGCCTCGCTGCATCACCCTCTCTACGCGGCCTGGCTGGCGGTCGAGGCCAACAGGAGAGCTCTCGACCCACTCTTCGCTCGATACGGGGTAGACCTGGTGTTCCAGGCTCATGCTCATTTCTACGAGAGATTCTACCCGATGAGAAATGCGCAGGCGGTCGCAACCGGAGAGGACCCAGATTACCAGGATCCAGATGCGCCGATCTACGTCGTCAGCGGGGGTGGTGGAGGAAGCCTGGCACAGAGGAATCCGGGCGCCAACACGGCCTATTACGCCAGCGTTTACCACCATGTCCGGCTGGATTTCCAGGGATCTCGTCTCCTGCTGTCCGCGGTCGGCAGGGACAACCGGGTTTTCGACAGTATGAGTATCAGCAAGGTGGTGGCCCCGGTTTTCAAGCGGGGGGACACCGATGGAGATGGGGAGATCCTCATCACCGATGCTGTCAGGATCCTCAACTATCTTTTCCTGGGTGGCGACCTCATCTCCTGCCCCGAGGCGGCAAACTTTGACAACAGCGAGTCGGTTGATATCTCAGATGGAATCCACGTGCTCAATTATCTCTTCAGGGGAGGGCCTCCACCGGCGCCTCCGGGGCCTCCCCCGGGCGGCTGTGGTCCCGACCCTGATCCCGCCGGCGGAGCCGGGGATCTCGGGTGTGGGGAATACTCCGGCTGTTGAAGAGGGGATGGGGTGTTCTCAGGGGCAAGAGTCGATATGATGAGCCGTATGTTTAAATCACTTCACAGCGAACAGCCCGGCTGCCGGATGCTTTTCTGCATCTGCATGATCGCTACCCTGTTGTTTTCTCCACAGGCTTTTTCCAGCGGCGGGGGGACAGCGAGAGAGTCCCGGCCTAATTTCCTCATCATCATGGCCGATGACTGCACTTACAACGACCTGCCTCTTTACGGTGGGCAGAATGCGAAGACTCCTAATATTGACCGGCTGGCTTCGCAGGGCCTGACCTTCAACCTCGCCTACCTGAGCGAGGCGATGTGCCAACCGTGCCGGGCTGAGCTCTATTCAGGCCAGTACCCGATGCGCAACGGTTGCGCCTGGAACCACTCCGCCAGTCGTCCGACAGTGACCAGCATGCCACAGCACCTCAAGGCTCTCGGGTACCGGGTCGGTATCGCCGGCAAGGTGCACGTCAAGCCCCAGCAGGCCTTTCCTTTTGTTAAGGTAGGCGGCTTCGATCCCAACTGCGTACGCAATCCGACCCGAAAGCACGACCTGAAATCAGTCGGAGAGTTCATCGGCAGGGCAGGAGAGCAGCCTTTCTGCCTCGTGGTGGCGCTGGTCGAGCCGCACGTGCCCTGGGTTATGGGCGACTCGTCAAAGTACCCGCCAAAGAAGATCAGGCTGCCGCCCAATATCGCCGACACCCAGAGGACGCGTGAGGACTACGGCAAATATCTTGCTGAGATCACCTACATGGATGGCCAGGTAGGTGAGATTCTCGGGGCTCTCAATAAGTCAGGGAAGGCGAATGAAACACTGGTCCTCTTCACATCGGAGCAGGGCTCGCAGTTTCCCGGTTGCAAGTGGACCAATTGGGATACCGGGCTGCATACGGCCCTCGTAGCCCGCTGGCCCGGTAAGACGGCCGTGGGGAAACGGACCAACGCGCTGGTGCAGTACGCCGATATCCTGCCGACGCTGCTGGAGGCCGCAGGCGGCAATCCCGGCAAGCAGAATTACGACGGCAGCAGCTTCCTCGGCGTGTTGGCAGGCAGGGCCGAAAAGCACAGGTCCTATGTCTATGGGATCCACAATAATATTCCCGAGGGGCCGTCCTACCCGATTCGTACCGTCAGTGATGGGAAATACCGCTATATCCGCAACCTTCTCCCGAATGAACTCTACATTGAGAAGCATCTCATGGGCATACGGGGCAACGGCCAGCTGAACAATCCCTATTGGTCGACCTGGGTGCGGGAGAGCTGGGCCAATGCCCATACCTACAAGCTGGTGAAGCGCTACATGCGGAGACCACCGGAGCAGCTCTACCACACGACGGAAGACCGCTATGAAATGAAGAACCTTGCGGGGCTGTCCGGCGAGCAGGAGCGAATTGGGAGGCTACGGACGGAGCTCGACCGCTGGCTGAAGGCGCAATCGGATCCGGGCGCGCCAGTGGATACCGACAAGGCGATCGAGGCGGCGCGGAAGGGAAAACATCTCTACGGAGCGTCCCCCGGCGGGAAATGAGCCCGGGGGGGATCAGAGCCCGGCGATGATCCGCTCAGCTGCCTCCCGCACGTAGCTGTCATCTTCCTGCTGGTTGGCGTTGACCAGGAGGTTGCACGTCTCCCGGGTCTTATCCTTGTTGCCGGAGGCCGCGAGGTTTTCCGCCAGCAGGAGGCAGGCCTTGTTTGCCTGGATTTTTTCCCAGTCCTTCGCCTTTGCGGCAGCTTTGACGACAGGCTCGACACAGGCCGGGGTGGCGATTCTCGCCAGCCCCCTGATGGCAGCCAGGCGGGTGTTTTCATCCTTGTCTTCGGTGGCGCCGGCGAGGGTGGCTGTGGAGGCCGTATCACGAAGGGTGCCAAGTGCCTGCAGAATCGCGAGCCGTCTGCGTCCCTTCGCTCCGGTAAGGGTCTTCCGCAATTGCTCACCCGCTCCCGTCTTAATGGCGACCAGGGTGTTCAAGGCATGCTCCCAGATGCCGGGTTTCTCGAGCAGCTCTCCCAGCGTCTTGACGACCTCGGGGCCACCGGCGCATTGCAGCTCACGAAGGAGGAATTCCTGCGCTCCGGGGGGAGGGTTGGCGCCGCCAAGGAGGGAGGCTATAGCCTTGGTGAACAGCAGCTTTTCCTTGTCCCTGCCCTTGTCTCCGACGCGCAGGGCGATGGCATGCAGGAGATAGCCGGGCTTGAAGTTTTTCTCCCCCTTGCCGTTGGCGTCGCGGATCATCTCCGCCAGCTCGAGAATCGCCTCGCGGCCTCCGGAGAGCACAGATGCCACCAGCTTCTTCGCCTCATCAGGCGTCGGGCCGGTGAACTTGCTCGCAGTGCCGGGGCGGTCGGCGTCAGGGAGCTGGTTGACGATCGCCGCTACGTTGATTTGCTTTTTCATATTCCAGGTTCCTTTTCTGCCCGCTCGGCAGGGTTCGGTTTTTCTTATCAGAGATGCCAGGGAGCGCGCATGGGCTGGTTGACCAGGCGGTTGGCCTCCTCGTCGCCGATGATCTGCTCGGTGACGGGGTCGAAATGGATTTTGCGACCCATGCGGATCGCTATATTGGCGAGATGCATGATGGTGACCGTCCTGTGGGCGGCCTCGGCATTGCCCCCGGCAGGTTTGCGGGCCTTGACCGCCTCTCCGAAGCCGAGCAGTCGTTCCGGCTCGGGCATCTGAGCCAGCTTCCCGCGGTCATCCGCAGAGAGGTCATTGGCGCTGATGTCCCGGTTTTGTTTTCGATCATAGCGCTTTCCCCACTCCCGGCTCTCGAGCACGAGGGTGAAGCCATTGGCGTATTTCAGCTCCACCCAGCCCCACATCCCGACCGCCTCGGGGTGGGCCGGCGGTGCGTAGGGAGTGATCTCCGACGGGGAGGTGTGGTCGAGACCGTACTCCCAGGTCACCGGGTCGAGGAAGTGCTGCCCCATGTCTCCGAGGCCACCGCCGTCGTAGTCCCAATAGCCCCGGTGGGTGCCTCCAAACCTATGGCGATGGAACGGCTTCATGGCGTTGGGGCCCTGGTACATGTCCCAGTCGAGCCAGTCGGGTACATTCTGGGGATCGGTGTTAACGAGGCCGCTCCACTGCTTGACCTTGTAGCCGCGGTGCATGATGAGAACGCCCTTACAATCTTTCTGGAGGCCGCTCTTCATCAGCTTTCTCCGGGCCCTGGCGCCCGCATCCCCCTGCCTGCCGAAGCGGCCGTAGGTGCCGACCTGGTAGACGCGGCCGTAGCGTTTCTCGGCGTCTGCCACAGCTCTACCCTCGGCGATAAACCGGGTCATGGGCTTTTCGCTGACCACGTCCTTGCCGGCCTCCATCGCGGCGATCGAGATCAGGGCGTGCCAGTGGGGCGGGGTCGCTATGGCAACCACGTCGATATCCTTGCGCTCGAGGACGCGGCGGAAATCCGTATAGCGTTTCTTATTGTCCGCCCGGCCGACCCATTTTACGTCGCATTCGGCCAGCTTGACGATGTTGAGCTTGTGTTTCCGGCTGAGGTCGTTGTAGGTCCCTGGCCCGCGTCCGCCAACCCCGATCAGGGCGCCGCCGAGGGTCTCGCTCGGTGGCACGTGACGGGGGCCTCCGAGGACGTGTGGCTTGACGATGGTGACGGTGGCGAGGGTCGCCGCCGATGTCTTCAGGAAGCGCCGCCGCGTCGTCTTGGGGGTTGTTCTGCTCATCTGTTATTTCCTCGGGAGAGTAAAAGGTAAACAGCGAGAACTACGTAGCTGCTGAGAGCGTAGTCTATCCCGCCAGCTGCAAACCTCCAAGCCTTCTGGTGGAGTTGGGCAGCCTTCGTCTTTCTTGCTACCCATTCGATGCGCCCTTAAGCTGGTAGCTTCGGGTCGAATTTAAATACCAGGAGAAGATGAAATGAAACGCATGATCTTATTTGCGCTGATCCTCAATGCAGCGCTGCTTGGGGTTATCGCCCACCAGTTTACAGCCCTCGCCGGGGGCGGCGGAGCCGAGGCTGAAGATAATGGAGATGTTAACGGGGACGGAAGCCGGGATCTCACCGATGCTATCTACATGCTCACCTGGCTTTTTCGAGGCGGACCCGGGCCGGTTCCCCTGGCCTGCGCGCAGGATGGCGGCGGGCTGAGCCCTGAGCAGGCCGAGATTCTCAATCACCTGAGCCTTGTCGATCTCCCCATCGATGACCAGGGCAATACCGCCAGGACCATTCGGTTGACGGGGGTGAACCTGCAGGTGGTGAACGGTCTTGGGGTCACCTGGGGTAACGATGCGGCCAGGAATGATTTCATGGCAGATGCCAACGATTTCGGCCGCCACCGCGTTAACGGCACAGGGAACATCATCGTCGGTTACCAGGAATTGCGGGGTAATGATGGAGATGAAGATACCGAGGATCAGAACCTGCGCACCGGGTCCCACAACCTCGTGGTCGGCTCGCAGAACAACTACAGCTTCTGGGGCAGCCAGGTTGTCGGTAACAGAAACAGCGTT
>JAYGDV010000161.1:0-6884 GCA_046582735.1 Planctomycetota bacterium | reverse complement strand
ACTCAGGATGCCTGTCGATCCGGACTCTGACTTCCTGATCGAAACCCGGCTACGGATCCATCCCTCCCCCGCGCCCCCCGCCACTGATCCATTTCTCGCCGGCCTGCTTCTGCATTTCGGTGGCAGCGACATCATCCACTGGAATATCGGACAGCAGAGAACCATCAACGGGATGGGGGCCAACCTCTTCCTGGAACGCAGCGGAATCAACAACATCGGACACGGATGGGTAGACGCCCTCCTGCAGGGCGCCCCGGTGCAATTGCGTATCGAAAAACGATGTGATACCTATCGCTTCTACTACAAAGGAGACGAAGACCCGACCTGGACCTTCGCCCAGGAGATCACCACCCCTGACGCGCTCCAGTCCATCGGCCTCGTCATGAAAACCTGGGGCGGCGGCGCCAGCTTCACCGTTGATTTCGATTACTTCGACATCGTGGAACCGGGACCGCGGGCGGACTTCACCATCGAGCCGAATGAGGGGCAGAAACCCCTGACGGTCTCTGTCGATGCAAGCTCATCATCATCTCCGAATGGAGCCATCACAGGCTACTCCTGGGATTTCGGAGATGGAGCCATCGGCACAGGGGTCAGCAGGGAGCATACCTACTCCGAGCGCGGGACCTACACCATTTGCCTCACCGTCACAGATGAAACCGGCGACCAGGGCCAGGCAACCGCAAAAGCGCGCGCAGCCTTTCGCTCGGGGGAGATCGAGCCCTGGGCCTTAATCGGCATCGGGAACCCGCCACCAGAGGTTCCCGGCGGCGCCCGCCTCGAGGATGACGGCTGTATAGATACCGTCGCGGGAGGGGACGGAATCCGCAGCAGAAGCGATCAATTCAATTTCATCTACCGGCAGCTTCCCAGCGCCGGCCCCTTCATAGCCCGCCTCGACAGCGCCGAGTGGACCGGGCGCGCCCAGACAGGTTTCATGATTCGCGAGGACCTCGATCCGGACTCAAAGTTCGCCGCTATGGTCTTCACCGACACCGGCCTCAGGGGGTTGCGCTACACCTTCCTGCGCAGAGAAACCAAGGGCTCGACCACGCGGACCCGCACCAGCGCCGAAAACCTGGACGTCCGCGGGGCCTGGATCCGCCTTGAATACACAGGTGGAGAAGCGATCGGCTCGCGATCGATCGATGGGAAGAACTGGGTCGAACTGTACCGCCTGGCAATGGACCTTCCTGAAACAGCCTATGTCGGCATCGCCTCCTCGGCCCAGGATCTCAATGACGATACCGAATTCGCCTCCTCCCTCTGCGACATCTCAGCCGGCGAAGACCTCCCGCCGCCTCCCGTCGAACTCTGCTCAAACGGGATCGACGACGATGGCAACGGCCTGAGCGATTGCGAAGACCCTCAATGCAGCGAGCTGGCAGAATGCGCCGGGCCACCAGGGGTCCCCCTGGTGCGCGGAGATGCGAACTCCGACGGAAGCATCAACCTGACCGACGGTGTCATTCCCCTGCTCTACCTGTTCTCTGGAGGTCCCGCGCCGGCCTGCATGGACGCCGCAGATGCGAACGACACCGGAAACATAGAGATCACCGACGCCATTATCATCTTCAGCTGGCTGTTTACCGGTGGCGCAGCGCCTGCTCCTCCATCGCCCACCAGCCCCGGATATCCCGCAGGAGATTGCGGCAACGACCGGACGGAAGACGGCATCGGCTGCGAGCAACAGGCTGCGACCTGCGGGTGAGACGGGACGCCGGAAGCCTCAGTCGGTCTCGCCGCTGAGAGCCGCGGCCACTTCCTCTGAAACCACCTGGTAGCCATCGGGCTCCATGCTGTAGTCGCCACGGCCACTTGTCAGGCTCCGGAGCCCGGTGGCGTAAGCGGGAAGATTACGCAACGGCACCCGTGCCTCGACCTGCTTGTCCTGTCCCTCATCGCCAATCTGGGCAATGATGCCGGAACGGGAATTCAGGTCTCCAATCACCGCCCCGAGATAATCCTCCGGAGTGGTAACCACAACCCGCATGACCGGCTCGAGAAGGATCAGACCGCAGGTTTCTTCGGCTTCCCTTGCAGACTTGACCCCACAGGCATAGAAGGCCAGCTGGCTGGAGTCCACCTCGTGCATCTTGCCGTCGACGACGGTTGCACGCACCCCCTGGATCTTGGCGGCACGCTTACCACCGGAAATACAGTAATCTTGAATGCCCTTGCGCAGAGACTTGATGAATTCGGCAGTTATTGCGCCACCCTTGATCGTATCCTCGAATTCGAAATCCTCTCCCTTGATCGGCTCGAATTTGACCTTGGCGACTGCATACTGGCCTGACCCACCGGTCTGCTTGATATGCCTGCAGGTGATGGTCCCTGGACGCTTGAGGGTCTGCCTGTAGGAAACCCTGGGTTTTCCCGTGATCACGTGGAGACGGAAATCGTCCCGGATCCGGTGAACAACCACCTCGAGGTGAAGCTCGCCCATGCCGGACATAATGGTCTGCCCGGTCTCTTCGTCAGTTGCCACACGGAAGGTAGGATCCTCACGGGAAATAATCCCGAGAACCTCTCCGAGGCGATCCCGATCAGCTGATGTCGAAGGCTCTACGGCCATGGAAATAACGGGATTGGCAAAAGTGGTGGCACCGTAGGCTATCTGGTTCTCCTTGGCACAGAGGGTATCGCCCGTGGCGCTCTTCTTGAGGCCGACACAGGCAACGATCTGCCCTGCCTGGGCACATTCGATAGACTCCCTGGAACCTGCATGAATACGATAGATCTGGCCAACCCGCTCATGCTTGCCTAGGCGGGGATTAAAGGCTCCCTTCCCGGCATACAGGGTTCCTGAGAACACCCGGATGAAGGTCAGGTCTCCTGTCGAATAATGAACTGTCTTGAATACAATTGCTCCAAGGGGTTCAGCAGAATCCGGAGCGAAAGAGATGGGCTCCTCAGTCTTGGGAACAGCCCCTTCAACTGCGCCCATATCCAGCGGATTGGGCAGGTAATCAACTGCCGCATCGAGCAACGCCGGGACGCCCCTGTTGTGAAGGGCTGAGCCAAGAAGAACGGGAACGATCAGGCCTTCGATGGTCACCTGGCGAAGGGCCTTACGCACGAGGTCGGTTTCAGGCTCGTCTCCTTCAAGGAGCACCTCGGTAAGCTCATCGCAATGGAGGCTCAATGCATCCAGCAGCTCAGCACGCTTGCTCTCGGCCAGTTCAAGGACCTCGGGGTCAATTGGAAGGCACTCAAAAGCTGCGGGATCGTCATCGTCCTGCGGGAACATAATCTGTTCCATTTCAACGAGATCGACAAATCCACTAAACTCGGGGCCTTCGCCCACAGGAATCTGGATGGGGGCAGCGTCAAGCGCGAGGTTCTTCTTCAGAGAGAGAACAGCCTTGTCAAAATCAGCTCCAACCCTGTCCATCTTATTGATGAACGCAAGGCGGGGTACCCCGTATTTATTCAATTGGCGGTTTACTGTTTCACTCTGGGCCTGGGCGCCGGCAACAGAGTCTATGGCGAGGATTGCCCCATCAAGAACCCTGCAGGAGCGCTCTACCTCGGCGGTAAAATCGACGTGGCCAGGAGTATCGATCAGATTGAATTCATAGCGTTTCCACTCGAAATAGGTGGCAGCCGATCCAATGGTGATCCCGCGCTCCTTCTCTTCCTTCATGAAGTCCATGGTGGCCTCGCCATCATGAACCTCACCGAGCTTGTGGATCTTACCGCAGATCTTCAACATCCGCTCTGTGATGGTGGTCTTGCCGCTATCGATGTGGGCTACGATCCCGATATTCCGGATCCGCTCAACCATGACTTTCTTACCTGCAACTGAAACGCTCATAACTACCTGAAAAAAAACTAAACCCTTAAAATAACGAAACCAATCCTATCCCGCCCTTTGCGGGAATATATTGACGCCCCCAGGCTCTGCCCTTGTCTTCTCTGATATCGGCTGATTTCCTTTTTCGGTTAACCGTAACCGGTGGAGATCAGCCATTTTCACTACAAAGTCTCTGCAGCGTTCAAAGAAGCAGAAGGCCGAATTATAGGGCTCGAAACCGCAGCCTCAAGTTCTTTTATAAACTGTTTTATTATCGGGCGAAAAAACCCTTAAGGCCTGTGGAGCTTCATTTTATGGCAGGCAACCGATCCTGGAGTAGATCTCTCCATTTTGCCGCCAAAAATCCGCATAAAATCTGCCTGTCAGCGACAAATCACTACAATTTGAAATTGGCCCACTCGCGGGTACTTATTAATAATTTTGGTGCAAGAGCCCTTCCCGGGAACCTTTAACCCTTCAATCGGAAAAACAACCATGCCCGTTTTAACAATACGCCCTCTCCTGCTTGCTGCAGCCCTCCTGCACCTTCCTGTGGGCAGTACTCCTACCGCCGATGAGCTCCAGCAATGCACCCGGCTTACCGAATGGACCCCCGCCAGCGTCACCGGTTTTGCGCAAGCCCGCAAAACCGGACCGCGACTCAGAAGCTTCCTCGCTTCGGGCAAGTTGAAACGTCTCCTCGATTCCCAACTCGGAAAAGTTTACCTGCAAAGCGATGGGTACCTGGAAATGATGGGGAACCTCTCCAGGCTGGAGGAGGCGACCGGGCGTAAACCTCTGGACCTTTTCGATGATCTCTTCGGAAAAGATGCCCTGCTTGCAAGCCGGCTCACTTTTGCAGGCGGACAGGAATGGCTGCTGCTGACGAGAGGGAAAAACAAATCAGCCCTTGAGGCCGGGCGAAAAGCCCTCGACGCAGCAATCAAGGCCAACATTGGTTTCCCCATCCAGACAAAAAAAACCGAACACGAAGGCCACTCCATAGAGCAACTCGGCGAGGCCTGGTTCACCTTCCTCGGCGACATTCTCGCTGTTTCCAATTCTGAGAAAATGGTCGAAGAGGTGATCGATCTCGCCTACGGAAGAACTGAAAAATCCGCCAGCAGGTCGCCGGTCTACTCAAAGGCGCCTGCCGATGACGATTTCCTCGCCAGGGCCACCATCAAGCCCGGTTTCATCCCGGGTATCGGCGCAGGACTGGCCGGGAAAATGGACGAGCCGGTCACCAGCCTGCTCCTGAGCGGAATCATGGGAGCCCTTCGCGGCTGCGAACTGATGACCATCTCCCTTGACAGCAGCTGGTCCGGTATCGACCTCGACCTTGTTCTTCATCCGGACGACAGGGGGATCGCCCAGAAATACTCCCCCTTCTTCCCGCAGACGGTCGATAGTGAATTCGAATCCAACATCCGCAAGCGGAAGATACTCGGCATGGTCAACCTGTCGAGAGACTTCTACCAATGGTGGGAATCCAGCGAGGAGTTCCTCAACTCCAAAGCGGCAGGCAGCCTTGCACAGCTTTCAGCCGCGCTTTCGATGTTCATGGGCGGCCTGAACTTCCAGGACGAGGTTCTTCCCCAGGTAGGCAAAACTGTCTCCCTCGTATTCCGCAACCAGGAAACAGGGGAAGGCAAACCTTCTCCCAGCCCCTCTATTCCCGGGGGAGCCCTGATCCTGGAGTTAAAGGATGCCGGAAAGAAGGGGCGATCCTTCATCGTGGGGTTCAACAGCCTGGTCGGGATCATCAACTTTACCCGGATGCAACAGGACTCCAATGCGCCGAGCATGCTGGTCAGGCCGGAAAAGGTTGCCGGGGTAGACTGCTACAGGGTAGACATGGGGCTGCCTGCCGACCCCGCGGAGCCGGGTATCGAGTACAACTTCTCCCCGACCCTCGCAATATCGGGAAACCGGATCATCCTGGGCTCCACCTTTGATCTCGTCAAGATGCTGGTGGAAGAGTCGGAGAAAACAAAGAAGGCGGGCGACACCGCAGTGGCGGCCTATGCCAGGGACCAGGTCTACATCGATGGAAAATCAGCGCATTCAGTCTTCGGCAAAAACCTGGACTTCCTTGCAGCCCAACAGGTTGTCGAAAAGGGCGTGAACCTTGCCGCAGCTAAAGCAGAACTCAAGATCATCGATGAATTGCTCAGCTATATCCGCGGGCTCCAATTCGAGAGCTACCGCCGGAAAGATTCCGTCCACATGGACCTCAAGCTGGGGCTCATCACCGATACCACAATTGTTGAGCCAACTGAGTGACTCGAGGCAAGTTTCTCCCCCCAGGCACGCGCCTTGAGCCCTACGTAGCGGGTGAAGATGGCCCATGGGGCTATCCCGCCGCTGCCCATCTCGCTCGCAGGGCGGCTTTCGGCGCCCCGAAAGACTTGGTAAATAAGCTTCTTGAACTGGGCCCCCGCCGGGCCCCCGCATTCCTTCTGAGGGGCCGGGATGAGACCCCTGAAATGAAAGCGGTAGCCGACAGTCGGCGTAGAATCGGGAACACCGAAGCGATCCAGACCTGGTGGGCTCACAGGATGCTCCGGGGCAACCACCCCGCGATGGACAAGCTCGCGCTTTTCTGGCACGACCACTTTGCCACCAGTGACACCAAGGTCAAGGACAGCCGGCTGATGATGGACCAGGTCCGGCTTTTCCTGCGCCAGGGGGCAGGGCACTTCCATGCGCTGGTCCAATCGATAGCAAAAGACCCCGCGATGATTACCTGGCTCGACGGAAACTCCAACCGCAGGGGCAAGCCCAACGAAAACTTCGCACGCGAGCTGATGGAATTATTCACCCTCGGGGTCGGCAACTATACAGAGGAAGACATCAAGGAGGCGGCGCGGGCCTTTACCGGGTGGCATGTCAAGAACCGGAAATTCTGGTTCAACAAGCGGGCTCACGACACCGGCACCAAGACCCTTTTCGGATTTACCGGGGACATAGATGGGGACTACGTCCTGAGAGCCTGTCTTGAAAAACGGGCCTGTGCTGAATTCATAGCCGGGAAACTTTTCGAATACTACGTCGGCACTCCGGTTTCTGATGAACTGCGCAAGTC
>JAYGDV010000117.1:0-7413 GCA_046582735.1 Planctomycetota bacterium | reverse complement strand
TGACCCTTTTGACGGGGAGACCATCCTCAGCCCGGAAAAGGAAGGACAGGGATACTGGGTCGGCGCCCCGGCTGTTACCTGGGATGAGAGCCGCAACAGCTTTCTGCTGTGTTACAGGCGGCGAAGACCCCGGGAACACGTTCCCGACCGGGGCTATACCACCGTTGTCGCCGAATCCTCCGATGGGATTAACTTCGAGACTCTCTGGAGTATGGAAAAGGATGAGCTCGACACCACCTCCATTGAGAAATGCTGCCTGCTGCGGTGCGCTGATGGAACCTACCGCTACTACCTCAGCTACGTCGACCCCGCCGATCAACGCTGGCGGATCGACATGGTCGAATGTGACTCCCCTGAAGAGATCGACATCTCCACCCGCAGGGAAATCTTTACCGCTGAATCCGCCTCCGCCGCCCAGGACTCACCGGTAGAGGGCGTCAAAGATCCGATGGTTTACTGGATCGATGGAACCTACTACATGTTCATCAGCTACGCCGAGGGAGCGCCGCGGGACAAAGAGAATAGCTCCCTCATGCACGAGACCTCCGATGTGTTCAACACCGGGCTGCTCACCTCCACCTCTGCCCTTGCAACCTCCAGCGATGGCTGCACCTTCCAGTGGCAGGGCAATTGCCTGCCTGTAGGCGGCGAGAACAGCTGGGACTGCTATGCCGCACGGCTGGGGGCTGTCGTACGCGGAAAGAACGCCTGGTACGGCTACTACGATGGCTCGGCGAGCCATCTCGATAACTACGAAGAAAAAACCGGCTTCGCCGCTTCCGAAGACCTCTACAACTGGACGAAACTCACACCCTCCGCCCCGGCCATCACCGTACCCTATGCCAGTGGCTCGGTACGCTATGCCTGCGCGCTCGAGCGGGAAGAGGCGCTCTTTGTTTACTACGAGATGGTGCTGCCGAATGAGTCTCACGATTTGCGCCTGGTAAAGCTCCCCGCAAGAATGGGCTAGCGGGCCCCTCAGCCCTGGGCCTGGTGGGTGTCTTCGCAGTCGAGGACCTCGTCAATCGTCCTGAAGAGATCCGCGGGACGCAGCGGCTTGGCGATGTAAGCATCGAGCCCGCCCTGCAGGCAGCGCTCCCGGTCGCCTTTCATCGCGTTGGCGGTAAGAGCGATCAAGGGGGTGTGGATCCCGGTCCCCTTCTCCCGGTCGCGAATTTCCGCCGTGGCATCGAGCCCATCCAGCACAGGCATCTGGATATCCATGAGGACAACATCGAACTTCTCCGCGGCGAGGGCATCAACAGCCAGGCGGCCGTTTTCGGCCACCTCGACGGTATGCCCCTTGCGCTCAAGAAGCGCCACCGTCACCTTCTGGTTCACCAGGTTGTCCTCAGCCAGCAGGATACGAAGAGACTCCCGCTCTCCTGCGGCAAGGCTGCCTGGGTCCTCCTTCGTCTCTACCCGCGCAGCCGTCAGGGTCTCGACGATACTCTGGTAAAGATCCGCCTGGGTGACGGGCTTGCGAAGAAAGGCCCCGATCCCGAGATCTCTGCTCCTGGCCATATCACCCGGGTTCTCACCGGAGCTCAACATCATCACGGTTGTATTGCGGGCCCCCGGCAGCTTCCCGATGCGCCCGGCTGTTTCGAATCCATCCATACCCGGCATATGGTAATCCAGCAGGATGAGCCCGTAGCCACCAGCCGATTCCGGCAGTGCCTCGATCTGCTCGATCGCCTCAGCGCCCCCCGAAACGAGCGTTGGCTTCATTCTCCATCCACTCAGGGTGCGCTCGAGGAACCTGCGGTTGGTGGCATTGTCGTCGACGACAAGAACCTCCATACCCTCGAGGCTGACCCGGGCCCGGGCACTTGCCGGGCTGCTGCTTCCATTCCCTGCCCCGAACCGGCTGGTGAAATGGAAGGTGCTGCCGACACCCGGCTCACTCTCAACCCAGATCCTGCCACCCATCATGTCAACAAGCCGCGAGCTGATGGCGAGGCCGAGCCCCGTGCCTCCGAACTCCCGGGCCGTGGAGGCCCCGGCCTGCGAGAAGGCCTCGAAGATTTCGACCCTGCGTTCCGGGAGAATACCGATCCCCGTATCCCTGACCGTGAAGTGGTACTCCATCTCTCCAGCATGGGCGGAAGCCTCCTCCACGTTGAGAACCACCTCTCCCTCTGCGGTGAACTTGATCGCGTTGCTCAAAAGGTTAACCACCACCTGCCGCAGACGCGTGGGATCACCGACGACCAGGTCGCCTACCCCTTCGGGAATATCGAAGATCAGCTCCAGGCCTTTTTCGTGGGCCTGCAGTGCAAGGGTTCTCGATGCTCCCCCGAGGCAGCTCTTGAGAGAGAACTCGATATTCTCCAGCTCAATCCGGCCGGCCTCGATCTTGGAGAAATCAAGGATGTCATTGATGATCCCGAGCAGGGAGTTGGCTGAGCTGCGAACCATGTCCAGGTATTCACGTTGCTCAGGATCGAGATCCGTGGCCAGGGCGATCTCGGTCATGCCGATCACTCCGTTCATCGGCGTGCGAATCTCGTGGCTCATATTTGCCAGGAATTCGCTCTTTGCCCGGCTGGCTGCGTTGGCGTCCTCGACCCTCTTCTCGAGCTCCTCGCAACGATCCTGCACACGCCCGATCTCTTCCTGGTAGCTTCCGAGGGTACGGTCTTTCACCCAGAGAACATCCAGCAATTCATCGCTTCGATCGGAACCTCGGCGCTCCCAGGCACAAAAGCCTGCAAGACACAGGAAAGCTCCCAGCACTCCACCGACAGGCGTCGAAAAGAAACCGAGAAGAATACCGCCGGCAATCGCAACGACTGCGGCCGCAGCAGCCCGCCAGCTCAGCAGGCCGGCCGGCTGGTTGTAGTTTTTCTGGAACATTTTCCCTGCACTCTCCCTGCACTTCGAACCGGGCACAACACCGGTAGAAAGGACTCCATGTCCATCCACAGGCTCCCCGCAATGCCGGTAAATGCAACTGCCCGGCAGCGATCCGACGCGCTGCTACTACAGTCTACAACGCTCCCTGCGTGCGGGCAGGTACAGCTCGGAGCCGGGCTTTACCAGATGGCGGCGAATCGCCACCCAGGACGCCTTTGAGCGGCTTTTCGCCTAGGTGAGGCTGCGAACCAGGCCGCCATCGACGGGCAGGACAATGCCGGTAATATAGGAAGCCGCCCGGGAACAAAGGAATACCACCGCAGCTGCAAATTCCGCCGGCTCGCCGAACCTGCCGGCGGGGATGACCGCCTCTGCTGCAGCCTTGATCTCTTCCAGGGAAACCTCGCCATCCTCAGCCCGCTTCGCGAAGATGGACTCGAGGCGAGCCGTCGCGGTGGAGCCCGGTGCCGCCGTGTTGACCGTCACTCCATCGACTGCCACCTCATCGGAGAGCGCCTTGGCAAATCCGACCACAGCAGATCGCATGGCTGTAGAAATCGTCAAGCCGGCTATCGGTTGTTTCACGCTGGTGGAGGTGATAAATACGATCCGGCCCCACCTTCTCTCCCTCATCCCGCCAATCACCTCATCTGCAAGCTTCTGTGATGACCTGAAGGTTGTTTCAAAGCCGAGCTTCCAGGCCTCGTCGCCGAGCCCGGCCGCATCCCCCGGCGGCGGGCCGCCATTGTTGGCAACCAGGATCTCCACGGGCCCGAGCGCAGCCTGTGCTTCGGCGATGAATTGCCCGGGGCCTTCCTCGCTGCCGAGGTCAGCGCAGATACCCGCCAGCACAGGCTCTTCACCGTTTTCCTCCACCACCCGGGCACGGATATCCTCCAGGGCAGCCTCTACACGCTCCGGGCTGCGCGAACAAAGCGCCACGCAGGCTCCCTCGCGAGCCAGCCCCAGTGCAACTGCCTTTCCAAGACCACTCGAGGAGGCCGCCACCGCCGCCACCTTACCTTTCAGACCAAGATCCATCTTTCCGTTCCCTCTTATCTCATTGCCGGCGAAGAACCGCCGTAACCGTCACTCCCCGGGAGGCGGCTCCTTCCCCTTGTCGTTATCCTTTTTCTTCACCGGCCCCGGCGGAGAGATCGGAACCCCGACCACCGAGGCGGCAACCACTTCAACCCCTGGAGATGCGACATCTCCACTGACCTTGATCTTCAGGATCCCCTTCTTGATGGCGCTCACTATCTTCTCCAGGTTAATCCCGGTCAAATCGATGATGTCCGACAGGATCGGCACCTTGATCTTCGATCCCGGCAACTGGGGCTCGAGCTCGAGCTCGAGGTGGCCATTGAAATCCATACTCCCGGAGCCGGAGAAGGAAAGAATCGAGTTGGCGCTCTTCAGCTGGAGATCATCGGTGGTGAACCGGCCCTTCTCTATCTTGTAGGGAATGTCGAGAGAGTCGATCTTTGAACGCCTGACGAGATCAGAAAAGCCAAGGTTCACAAGGTTCGGTATGTTGAAGATCTTGAAGATCTCGAGAAAGAGGGGCAGGCGGGCAAGCTCCGCCTCGCGGATGGAGCCAAAACCCTCACCGCGAATTGAATCCTGTTCGCCGGTCTTACCCGCGAAGAACACCTTTCCGCTTGCCACCCCACCGACCCCCGCGGCGCCGACACGAAACACATCCCCGGAAGCCTCCGACAGCTGCACCCCGGAGGCCGCGAATTCGCCCCCCATGTCTCCCAGCTTGTCGCCGGTGTCGATATAGAGCATTCCATCGAGGCGGCCCTTGTAGAAGTTGTCAGAGGCTATGCTCATCTGGAAGGTCTCGGAGATATCGCCCTGGGAAAGCCTCCCGATGATGCTGCTGGAAAGATAGGGAGCCGTCTTTTCTGCATTCTCTGCATCTTCCTCCAGGCGGCGAATCCGGTCGTGGCGCTCACCGAAGGCGAACACGATGTCACCATCCCTGAGCTGCAGCCGGTTGAAGCGCGCCTTTTCGACCCGCACCACCCCCCAGAAATAATTAGGCCGGGCCTTCTCGTTTCCACCCGTAAAGCGGCCGGTGGCATTCATCTCCGAGATCTTGACGCCGAAATCGACCGCCGCATTCTTCGTCTGGATCTCGGTTCCCTCGAAGTACACCTTATCGTTGGAGCGGTCTTGCGGATCCTTCACGTACCAACCGCTCAACCTTCCAGAGAAGGCGCCCTGCAGACCGAGGCCGGTGAGAAATTTCTTCAACCGGACAGGAAAGGCCTCGGGCAGGGTGCGGTCTATCTCAAAATCAGTCAGCCTCAGCTTGTAATCGAGGCGAGGCTTGCCGTCAACCTCACTGAGGCCACCGTCAAAAGCCACCCTGGAGTCGGAGGTGCGAAACCCGCTGATATCGACCTTTCCGGAGCCGAGGATTACTATCTTCCCGGCGCCAAGCTTCAACAGGTAAGGGAAATCTACCGGGCGGATTTCTCCTTCAACCAGGTCAAGGACTGTCCTGACCTGGGGCTTCCCCCCATTGTTGCTGGTGATCCCCACGCTCGCCTTGAACACGCCCTGGAAGGCGAGATTCTCAACCAGCTCTGCAACCTCGGGTTCAAGAGCAGCGGCAAGATCCTTGTCGTAGCCGAAGTTGTCGCAGGTAATGGTAAGGTCGACCCTCGGCGGCTTCTTCTCTTCCCCCTCCAGGGACGGAAGCCGCGCCCCGAAGGAGCCCTTGCAGAAAATCTTTCGCTCGCCATGAAGACCCTGGATGTTCAAGTTGACGCCAACGTCGGGACTGCGCGAATCGTAGAGAGCTTCACCGCTGATCTTCTCCACTTCGTACGGAAAGAACCTGTGACGAATCTTCAGCTCCCGGGGATATACCGACAACAGAACGTAAGGGGCCGGGCGGGTCTTCTCCTCTCCCTTTGCCGCGCCGGCGATGACCCGTGCCTTCAACGCCACCCAGCCTTCGGGCTGCAGGTTGTCCCATGCAGTGACCGCCCCCTTCACCTTCTCGCTGAGAACACTGCGCAATCGGTTGTCGAGGGCCAGGCATTCGGAAGGGTCCTCTCCACCCAGCTCGACAACAGCCTCAAAAGCTCCATCTCCAGCGGCCGCATAGCTCAGCTGCGAAACAGCCAGGCTCGCCGCCCCGTACTTTCCAGTCAACTTATCACCAACCTTCAGCAGCCCCTTCTCGAGGCTGAGAGTTCCGGAGAGCTTCTCTACCGGGGAATCAAGCTCCGGATGGCTGACCTCGAAATCCGACAACTGAACCGTGGCCTTGATAGCATCGAGAGCCGGAGGGTACTTCAACTCCCCGGCTGTTTCACAGGTCAGTCCTGCCCGGCCCCGGATAACGATTCCGGGGTAGCTTTTATTCAGCTGTGGCGCCAGGAGGCCCAGGAGCCCCTCGTCAACCGGCAGTGACTCCATCCGCAGGGATCCCCCGAGGGTGGTCACCGTACCTCCGGCGGGGTCGAGACCGGCCTTTGCGCTCAGACTGATTTTTCCGCCGGAGATTTCCCCACGGGCCTCGTTGACCGCCAACCTGTCGCCTGTCCACTCAATCGTGCCCCCGGCCAGCACCAGGGTGCGCTCGATACCGGGCACCACCAGGCTGCAGCCGGCAAGGCTTGACTGGATCCGCCGGACCTTCAAGCCTGATTTTTCATCAAAACCGACAGTGCCCTCGAGATTCACCCTGCCGCGAAACGAGCGCTCCTGCGCCAGCTTCCTGGTTTCTTCATCCAGCAGCACCGAGAACCGCCCCATGGGATCGAACTCGAAGACCGCAAAGGTCGCCTCTATCGGGCCGGTTGAAAGATCTGCCGGACCACCGGCAAACCGGCCCTCTGCCTCGACCCTCGCCGCCCCATCCAGCCGGAATCCCACCCTTACCTGCAGGCCTCCCCGGGTGTCAGAATTCAGGCCCAGCTCGAGTCCCGTGGCTGTCACCTCCAGGTCCTTCCTGCGGTCACTGAAACTCACGGTGAAACCATGGACCCGGAAATTCGGCAGGTTTGCAGCAGGCTTCCCGCTCTTGCCAGGTGCGGCACCCCCTGCTGACGGCGTCTTCTTCACCAGCTCTGACAGGTTCAGCTTTCCATCGGAGTCGATGGAGACCTCTGCCCGCCCCCCCTCAACGACGACGAGCTCAGGCCTGAAACTGCCCAGGCAGAGCTCCCCGAAGTCCGGAACGATCCTGACCCGGGGAAGCTCGATGATGGCGGCAGGGGGAACATTACCCTCTCCCCCGGGATGCAAAATCCGCAGCCCCCTGAGGAGCACCCCATCGGAAAAATCAAACTCAGCGGAGTCGATCTCAAAGGGTACGTCCAGTTTCTCTTCCAGGAGCACCTCCACCCGCGACCTGATAGCAGAGGGGCGGGTAGCCAGCCACAGATTGATGGCCAGGACCAGGAAAATGACGGTGAACAAGCCGCCGAACATCAGAACCAGTCTGGATCTACGCGGCTTAGGCGACAATTACCGGATTCTCCTTCATTTGTCCTCCCCCGCCAGCTTCCTCGCCAGCACGATCTCGGGTTC
>JAYGDV010000114.1:0-7182 GCA_046582735.1 Planctomycetota bacterium | reverse complement strand
TGACAACAATGATTGTTCCGGGGCAACGGCCCTCGCCCTCGAGGCGGGAGTGGATGCCGCCGGCGCGGCTCTCCTGAGCGCATCGGCCGCCGGTACCACCGCCGATGCCACCCCTGACGATGTCGGGTGCAGCCCGAACGGCGGAAACGGCCGCTGGTACAGCTTCACCGGAAACGGGCAGGCAACAACAGCGTCGATCTGTGATGCCGCCGCGTTCGACAGCCGGCTGAGCGTATTTACCGGAGATTGCGGAGCCCTCGTCTGTGTCGGAAGTAATGACGATGGCCCCGGTTGCCCGCGCTACACCTCCCTCTACAGTTGGGATTCGGTAGAAGGGGAGAGCTACCTCGTCTACGTACACGGCTACAACGCGGCCAATAGCGGTGAATACACGCTCACCGTCAGCGCCGAAATGCCGCCCGCGGCGGACGACCAGGACAACGACGGTGTCGCTGACGCCGACGACAATTGCGTCGATACCGCCAACCCCAAGCAGGAAGACCGCGATGCAGACGGACTTGGTGACGTATGTGACGCCACCCACGATCTCTGCGCCGATGCCGAGGCGATCACCCTTATCAAGGGCACCGACGCTGCCGGAGCAGGTATCCTGACAGCCTCGGTCAGTGGCAATACAGCCAATGCAACCGACGATACCGAGCCCGAAGACGTCGGATGCGGCAGCAGCACCTCCGGCGGATTCTGGTTCATCGTAACCGGGAACGGCCAGTCCATTGATGCCAGCACCTGCAGCAGCGATTTTGACACCCGTCTCAGTGTATTCTCTGGCGACTGCGCCGCCCTCACCTGTGTGGGGGAGAATGACGATGCCTGCGGCACTCGCTCGCGGGTCGTATGGGACTCCGAGGACGGGGCCCAGTACCTGGTTCTTGTCCACGGCTTTGGCAGCAGCACTGGCGCATTCCAGCTGGATGTTGTCGCTCAGCTGCCGCCCGCGGCGGATGACCAGGATAACGACGGCGTCGGCGATCCTGACGACAACTGCATCGACATCCCCAACGGGGGACAGGAGGACAGGGATGAGGATGGCATCGGAGATGTCTGTGATCCCGAAGACAACGAGACCTGCCTCGATGCGATCGAGCTCGATGTGAGCGCCGGCGAAGCCAGCGTCTCGAGCCGGACCACCTTGAACCAGCAGGACCCGGAGAATGACTCCTGTGGTGACAGCAGCTCACCGGGAATCTGGTACAGCGCGGTAGGCGGCGGCGGAGCCATGACGGCCTCCACCTGCAGCCAGGCCGCTTTTGACACCCGCCTGAGTATCTTCACCGGTGGATGCGCAGGCCTCGAATGCGTCACCAACAACGATGACTTCGGCGGCTGTGCCGGCAACAGCTCCTTCACCGAGTGGGTAGGGATGGCCGGGCAGACCTATTACATTCTCGCTCACGGTTATGGCTCCAACAGCGGTGAATTCACCCTGACGGTGACCGCTGAAGAGGCCGACTGTCTCTTGTTAAGTTCAACCAAGGACGAGAGCACAAAGACCATCGCCCTGGCCTGGGAATCTCCCGCGCCCGGCGGCGAGTTCGAGGTCACGGTTAACGGCGAGGTTGTCGCCACCGTGAGCGAACGTTCCTATACCATTTCCGCCCCCGACGGCGGCCGGATTGAATACAGTGTCTCCCGGGTAGGCGTCGATGATTGCTCGCTCAGCGGCAGCGCCACGCTCTCAACCGGAACGGTGTTCTTCACCGAAGGGTTCGAAGGCTACGCCGACGATCTCGCCGTCGAGATCGACGGTGGGTGGTTCAGAGACCACCTCAATGTTCCCAATGACGCCAGCGGATTCAGCATCATCTCTACCCGCGATGCAAATCCGCCCACCTCGGATGGAAGCCCGTCGACAGGTCAGTACCTGATCTCCGACAACGACTATCACGGCGGCGACATCGCGCAGGGTACCGGGGGAACCTGGGACATCTGGAGCCCGATCTTCAGCCTTGAGGGAACCGACACCGCCTGGCTGCACATGGCTGTCAGTGCCCAGCTCAACAACAACGGCACCGCGATCTTCGATGTCGATGCTTCAGCTGATGGAGGCGAGACCTGGGCCAACCTGTTCCGAAGGATCGCTCCCAGCAGGAACGTAGACCCCTTACCCAGCAACTCAAATTCCGACGGCTACTTCGGAGGGCTTGATCTTGATCTCTCCGACTTCGCCGGAGAGCCCGAAGTGCGAATCCGTTTACGTCACACCGAGCCGGGATGGGACTGGTGGATCGCCGTCGACGACGTCCTTGTTGACGATGTGGCTTCTTCCCAGGGTGGCAACCTGACTATCCTGTCGGAAGGATTCGACGAAGGGATCCCCGCCGACTGGGTACTCCTCGGCCCCAACGCCGAGAGCGTCGACAGCACCTGGACGACCAACGACCCCTGCAACCGCCAACACGAGATCTTCCCACATTTGGATGGTCGCGGCGCCTCCCGGATGGATGGACTCTTCGCCATACTGGATTCCGACTGTGACCCGGATCCGGCAGAGCAGGACGAGATCCTCTCCACCCCCTCGATTGACTGTACAGAGGCCGACGGCGTCTATCTCCACTTCAGCTCGGAAACCGTCTGGGCCAACAACTCGAACCAGGAGGTCCTCGTGACCTACGACGATGGTGGAACCTGGGATATCCTGTTCTCCTATCACCTCGGAGCTCTCGCCGACCATGCGGAGGAACCCTACTTCGCGGACCGCGTCATCGCGGTTCCCGGAGCAATCGGGCAGTCGAATGTCCGCTTCGGCTTCCGCTACGAAGGCAGCAACCACTGGTGGTGGGCAATCGACAACGTCGCCGTGACCGTCGATGGTGAAGAGCCGGTGGTGATCTCCGAACGTGGAGACGCCAACGCAGACGGCCAGATCGACCTTTCCGATCCCGTCTTTACCCTGCAGTACCTCTTCAGGGGTGGAGCCGTACCGCCCTGTATGGCGGCTGCCGATGCCAACGGAGATGGCTCGATCGACATCTCCGATCCGACCTACACCCTGAACCACCTGTTCATCGGTGGAGCAGAGCATCCGGCAACTTCGGATAGTTGCGACCTGTAATTGACTTACAGATCGAAACCGGGAAAACCCGGGCCCTTCAAAGGGTCCGGGTTTTCTTTTTACCCCCTTACCGCGCCGGCTCTTCAATCTCCAGGTGCTGGTTAGCCGGAACGTCTCTCAATACCTGGGTCTGCCCGCCCGCCCAGGTGATCGAGATCTTCTCAGCCGCAACTGAATCTCCCAGCCCCATGTGAATCCTGGGGTCGACCGAGGACAGGTAGCTCCTGCCCGCCTGGCAGAGAAAGAGCCGGCTCTTCCCCCCCGCCTCGACCAGCACCCGGCTGCCATAGGCATCGCGCGGGCAGTTCCTGCCAATGAGCCGAATTGAGAGGAAATTCGAACCCGGGGCTTTCTGCTCGATGCGATTGTTCCGCAAGAGGACAGCGCCCTGGTCGAGCGTACAGATCAGCAGGTCGAGATCCCCATCGTTGTCATAATCCGCGCTGGCCAGCCCGCGGCCGACGTATTCGGAACCGAAGGCCGGGCCGGGCGCCGGGGCGGGCGAAAAGGAGCCGTCTCCACCATTCAAGAGCAGCTCCGGCGGCTGGCGGTACCTGATCCCTGATTCCCTGGAGCTCACCTCCACGAGATCATCCACATGCCCATTGGCTATGGCGAGGTCGCTGTCACCGTCGAGATCGAAATCACCGAACACCGTCCCGAAACCCAGCCTCTCATAGGAGCCACCCAGCCTGGAACCCTGGATCCCCTCGGTATAGGACCCGGGTGCATCCCGCATGAAAAGATTATTCGTCTCGCTGGAAAAATTCGTAACGTGGATGGCCAGCTGGCCATCGCCCTTTACATCAGCGCAATCAACTCCCATCCCCGCCTGGGCCTTCCCGGCGGAGCTGAGAGCGACTCCCCAATCGTAGGCGACATCGACGAAGGTCCCATCTCCCCTATTGCGCCAGAGGAAATTAGAGGTGGTGTCATTGGCGACATAGAGATCCTGCAGGCCATCTCCATCGAAATCAGCCGCCACAACCCCGAGACCTTTTCCATCCGCGGGACCGGCCCTGGAGATACCCGCCTTCCGGCTTACATCCTCGAAGGTTCCGTCTCCCCGGCCCCGGTAAAGCAGGTCGCCCTGGCCGTTGAAGATGCGCGGATGACAGTAAACTTTGACCCCGTTTTCGCTGCAGGACCTCGCCAGGTGGGGAACGTACTCGAGGTAGCGCACCACGTAGAGATCCGGGTTGCCATCATTGTCATAGTCCAGCCAGGTGGCGCTCGCGCTGAAGCCCTCGCGTGCGAGTCCGGCGGCGGCCGTTACATCCTGGAAGGTGCCATCCCCGTTGTTCTGGTACAGGGTGTTGCGGCCGACGTTGGTTACAAAGAGATCCTGGTCGCCATCATTATCGTAGTCCCCCACGCAGACCCCGTTTGAATAGCGCTGGTCGCCAACCCCTGCCCGCACGGTTACATCCTCAAATCCCTTCCCGGCGAGATTACGGTACAGGCGGTTACCGGCTTTCCCCGGTCGGCCCGCGTCCCGGGAAGCCTCGTGGCCATTGGCGAGGTAGAGATCGAGCCAGCCATCTCCGTCGTAATCGATCCAGCCCCCGCCACCGAGCATGGTCTCGTTGACATATCTTTCACCCCTGGCTCCATTGGACAGGGTGAAGTCGATACCCAGCGAGGCCGTCACATCAGTGAACAAATCGCTGTGAGAATCCTGCTCACCTCCACCGCAACCGGGAAGATAAAGAAGCAGGCCGACGACAAAGACCTGGATGAAACAAAGCCCCCGGATGGTCATCGGTACCTCACTTCCCGATTCCCAGGAACAGGAGTGCCTGGCTCTGAAGGGCGGTGAGACCCGGCTCCCCCGGGTTCCTCTCCAGGCCCTTGTTGATGACATACAGGCGGGTGAGGATCTCCTCGTCACGGCTGAGAGCCCCGGCGAGATCCTGGCTGGCCTTCAGGCCACCCGGATCCCGGCTCCAGAGGTACCAGGCCGTTTCCCGGGCCTTTCTGAGTGCGCCGTTTTCAACATACAGGTCCAGCAATTCGTGCCACAAGGGCAGGATATCAGCGTCTCCAAATCCGCGCATCCGCGAGAGGATTTCGCCTCGAAGCCTGGTCAGCTCCCTGGCCCGGCCGATGAGTTTCGAAAGGTATGGACTGGAGGTTACGACCTTGAAGCCCGCTGCCGCGGCGGCCACCTCCGGGTGGTCGACGAGGTCGCTGCAATCGGTTACCGCCGGCGTGTTCTCAGCATCCTCCCCCGGGTTATCTGCCAGGAGACGCAGGGCTCCCGCCCAGATCTCGCCGCCCTCGAGCATCCGGTAGTTGCGGCCAAGGAGCGTGGAGGCCTCCTGCTGCTTGCCCTCGCGAAGAAGAAGCTCTGCCCTGCACAGCATCACGGCCTCGGGAGATTCACGAGAAACTCCCTCAGCGCCCTCTATAAATTCAAGCAGGCTGGAAACCTCCTGGAGATCACCGCCTTCCCTTGCGATCCGCAACAGGCGGGTTCCCAGCCGGGGATTATCCTTCAGCCTGGTCTCGAGGTCCTTTCGCAGGACGGTAGTAATTTTCAGGGCCCCCTCCCGGTCGCCCGCATGAACCTTCAAGCGGGCGACAGAAGCCTGTAAAAAGACAGGAGCCCCTGCCGCCCCGGCGGCCTGTTGGAGTTCCTGCAGAATCTCCGCGCTGCGGCCGAGGCGAAGAAGAACCTCCTCCCGCACAAGCTGCAGGTCTTCGAGAAGACCCTGGCGTTTGAGCACTGTCTGCAGAAGCGTATGGGCATCTCCCAGCCTGTCGAGCTCGCTGAAAGCCCTGGCCTTGTTGTAGGCATATTGGGCATAGCGCCCCTGGCGACTGGCGGCCTCGGCGTGCCCCATGTCGTAATAATAGGCATGCAGTTCCTTGGAGCGGCTGATCATTGCCTGCCCCGCCCTGGACAACCCCAGTCCCCGCAGGGTCACCGCCATCTTGGAGAGCGCATCGGAATTCTCGGGTTCCTCCATCAGCACGGTAAGCAGGACATCCCGTGCCTCGGAATACCGCTTCAGGCTGTTCAGCCCCGCGGCGATCTTTACCCTCAGTGTGCGGGGAAATCTCCCGGCCTGCGGGTTCTTCTCAACGGCCGGCAGCAAGCGCGTATAGATCTCTATAGCCTCCTGATTTTCGCCTATATCAAGGCAGGTTCCAAGAAACAGCATTTCAAGAAACCTGTCACCCGGACGCTCCTTGACCAGCTGCCTGACCAATACGTTCGCATCCTGTCCCCGGCGAAGAGCGATCAGCAACCTGGCCTGCAGCCTGCGGGCCTCAAAAAGCCCAGGGATTATTTCGAGCACACTCCGGGTATGAGCGAGTCCATCATCCAGCCGTTTCTGCAGGAGGCAAAGAGCGGCCCACGGCATGTGAAGAGATTCGGGGGCGATCCTCATTTGCCGCAGCAGGGGATAGTAGGACGCATCGAGAACCTCGTTGATGGAAGCTGCTGTCCCATCGGGGATTGGAGCACCGGCCCTGCCTGCCGCGATCAGGGTGGAAGCAAGCAGCACCCGATGGCGGAAACTCTCCGGCCAGGCCTTGAGTCCCTGCCCAAGCTCCTGGATAACCAATACCGCTTCATCGCTGCTTTTCCGCGCCAGGCAGTAATTGTAATGGTAGGCACAGACGCGGCTGTTCGTTTTGCCTCCCCACGACCGGCTCAGGCAATCAAGGAATCCCGGGTAGGCCTTCGAGACCTCCTCGGGGGTTCCCTTCTCCTGCAGGGATGTGATCACTGATAATTGATCCCTGCACTCCGGCGGAACAGGCTCGATTTCAAAGAGCCGAAGAGGATGAGCTGGAGAGGAAGGTGCGCCCCCATCCTGTGCCGTCTCTCCCCCGTCGCGTCCACACGAGAGACAGGCGGCGCAGACAGCTCCCAGCAGGGCCAGGCGCGGCAGCAGCAAAGGAACTTTCAAATCCGTGAACCTCCCAGCGTTTGCAGAAAAACAACTCCGAACCGGCCTGCGAATAAGATAAACCAGGCACCGGCACAGGTTCGAGAATTTCACTCATTTTCAACCCGTGATAAACCTGAATCCCGCCGGCTGGCCCGGGCCAGCCGGCGGGATTCAGGTTTATCACGGGTTGAAAATGAGTGAAAT
>JAYGDV010000068.1:0-12107 GCA_046582735.1 Planctomycetota bacterium | reverse complement strand
ATGGTCGTGCTGTGCCTGATCGGTTTTCCATTGCTGGTCCTGGGACTGGTGGCGATGGTTTATGGAGCTGGCGATGCTGGAATGATCTGTTTGCTAATTGGAGCTTTCCCGGGCTTGATTGGCGGGATGATGCTTCATTACCTGAAAGGCTGGTTTGCCTGGGCTTCAGCTCAAAGGAGGAAATCTCCCGAGCAGTTGAGACAGGAAGCCCTGGACCATCCTTTTCAGCCGGAATACGACAACAGCACGGACTTTACCGAATGGGCGAAACCGTTCAAGCTAAGAAGGGGGCCGGCGCAATTGCATGAGAAATATGGTGGCGGGGGTGAGGAGGAGAGCTCTCATGACCCCGGGGCTCCGTGGTTTCAAGGAGAAGAGGAAGCTCCCCCTGTGCCCCCGGCAGAGGCCGATCTGGAAGATGCTGAATAACGCGGCAGTTTTGCAGGTAAACTAATTCCGATGAAAGCCCTGATTTTTATCATCATAGGACTGGCAGCCGGTTTCTTCCTGGCAAGGATGCTCTACCTCCCCGTGCCCGGTGATGAAGAGGAAGAGTAGAGCTTCCCGTAGCCGCTGGTTTCCCGGGATGAAATTCAATCGCCGCCGGGGTTGCGGATGATTTCCTTTTCACCCGCCTGAATTCGAATCTCGAGTGGAAGCCCCTGGAGTCCCCTGCCGCTGAAATGGAGCAGGGTGTAGAGCCCCGGAGCGAGTCCCTCGAAGCTGTAGAGCCCGTCCTGTTTCGGATTTGCTGTGCGTGGGCCTCCCGGCCCCATGAGGACCAGCTTCTCACCGCGCGCAGGTGGAGATGCGGTTCTGTTGATCTGCCCCCTGATGACGGCGCCCGCTTCCAGGGTGATTTTCAGTACGGGGTTCCGGTCTCCGGGCGGACCCTTGATCTCGAGCTCGACAGGTTGGCCGGCGAGGAAGCCCGGATGGGAGGCCTGTAGAAGCCAGGTTCCCCCGGAGATTCCGGAGATGACGCATTTTCCTTCTGCGCCGGTGAGGAAGCTTCCCTGGACCCGTTCTTCGGAGGCTGCTTTCCGAGAGACATCGATGCGGCAACCGGCAACAGGTTTTCCCTGCGGGCCGGTGACGGAAACTTCCGCAGAATGTCCCCTCGAGAGCTCCAGGGTTCCCGCGTCGGCGGACTCAGCCGCCTTGACGGTGACCGCCCGGCTCAGGGCAAGGTAGCCATTGGCGGTGATGGTCAACTCGTAATTTCCTCCTGCGAGTTCTTCCAGGACGAAACGCCCGGACGGCTTGTTGAAAGAAACCTCCCGGGGGCGGCTCGTGGTCTCATCTGTTTCACCGGCAGGGATGAGCTGGGCAGTGAATTCCTCCACGGGTTTTCCAGTTACTCCATCCACGACCTCGCCTTCTACCCAGCCGTTCTTCACCAGGGAGAAATCCAGGTTTCCCGGTGGGGCGATGCTGTTTTCGGTGGATCCCTGGTGGCCAGAAGTGCGCGCCGAGATCCTGTAGGGACCCGGACCGAGGCTGCCAAGGCGGAAGTTGCCCTGCTGGTCGCTGAAGGTCAGGCGGCGGCTTCGCTTCAGGGCGGGGTCTCTCAGGTCGGTGGCGGAGATCGATGCGCGCAGGGGATTTCCCCCGGTATCGGTTACCCGCCCCGAGATCACCTTCTCGCCGGAGAAGAAGATGTCATGAAGCAGGCGCTCTTTCCCTGGCAGCCTCAGCCGTTCGCTCTGGTAGGGGGAGAACCCGGCGCTGTCACTTCGCAGAACGTATTCTCCCGCCTCCAGGCCGGTGAAGCTGTATTCGCCTCCGGCCCTGCTGAGGGTGGAGCGCTTGAGCTCAATCAACTGGCCCTCCTCCGCACGAAGAAGCATCAGCCGGTGGCCGACGAGCGCTGGGGAAGGTGATTCCCCTTCGTGTTTGATGCGGCCGCTGATCGAGCTTCCGCTCTGCAGGAGGATGGTAATTTCCTCCTGGGAGCGGCGCGGATTGCCGATCCTTATTTCTACAGGATCAGCGGTGAGGTAATTTTCATGATGCGTGCTGATCAGGCAGCTTGCCCCGGCAGTCGCAGAATCGAGCGGGAGACTGAAACGTCCCTGGCTGTCGGAAAAGGCCTCAGAGAAAACACCTCCGAGCAGGCCGGCTTCTTCCAGGCGAAGGTGGACATCTGCAATGGGGCTGCCTTTTTCATCCCGGGTAATGCCGGCGAGCGTTCCCGCGGCCTGGAGTTTTACCATGTGGACTCCGTCCGGAGGATTTTTGCGGAGCTTGCTGACCTTCACGACCTGGCTGATGTAGCCGGGGGTGCTGAAGCGGATCTGAAGGTCTCCGGGTGGAAGGCCTCTCAGGCTGAAATTCCCCTCGCCATCGCTTCTGTCCTGGCGGTCGGTGGCGGGGATGGCAGAGGTCTCCGGAGACTCCCAGAGGGCTTCTACTCCCCGCAGCGGCCGCGAGGTCTTCGCATCAATGATCTTGCCGTTGAGGACCCAGCCCTCAGCCAATTCGATCAACAGGTCCTGGCTGGGCTGGACGTCATGGATCACCAGCGGCAGGTAGTCACTCGCTGCTCCGGCAAGAAGTTCACAGGGATTTTCGGCAAGCCTGTTGAAGAGGAATTCCCCCTCGCTGCCGGTGCTGGTGCTGAAGGTGCGGCTGATGCTGGCATCCAGCTCAGCTTGCAGGCGGACCTCGATTCCAGCCAGGGCCTTGCCGGCCTCATCCACGACCCTGCCGCGAATAACGTTTCCCCTCTCAACGACAATCTCCACAGGCCGGGTTTCATGGCTGACCTTGACCACGCCATCGAGGACCTGCTCGATGATGCCGGGTCCTCTTACCCGCAGGAACCAGTCTCCCTGCGAGAGCCCGCCGATGGTGAAGGAGCCGTCTTCACCGCTGGTACTTTCCGCCTCCGGTGGCCGGCCTCCATGCAGGGCCGAGGCCCGTGAGAAAGGATCGGCCTCGACGGAGGTGGCTGAGTGGAGCAGGACCTCGATCCCCGCGGCGGGGCTGCCATCGGAGAAAACCGTCTTCCCCTCGAGCCCGAATTCCTTTTCGAGCCGAATGACGAGATCATCAATTCCGGCGGGAACGCGCAGGCGGGTGACTGTTCCGTAGCCGGCGGCCCGGACCTGGAGATCGTTTCCAAGACGGGCTGCAGGGGATAAAAGAAAAGCTCCGCTTGCAGAGCTCTTCACTTTTTTCCGTGGCTGGTTCAGCAGTGAGATGGTCGCTCCAGCCAGGGGGAGGGGTTCTGCGGAAGTTCCGGCCGGGGCGGCCGCCACGATTCGGCCGGAGATCGTGTCTCCTGCCGGGAGCTTCTGTGAGCTGTTGCCGGGCTCTTTTTTTGTGGAGCCGGTTTCTTCGCCCGGGGTTTGTTTCTCTTCGGTTGGCTGACCTTCGGGGGGCGGGCTGGAAGCTCCTCCCGGTCCCGGCTCGTTATCAGGCTGGAACAGGTAGGCCAGGAAACAGCTGGTGATCACAATGGCAGCGGCCGGGGCCCATTTCTTGGACATTCGCTCAAACCGGTCCTGTGAAAAAATAGCTGGTTGGTAACCCGCCCGCTTCAGGATTTGCTCCCCAACGCTTCGCTTCCCGGGGCTCCTCGATGTATTATCACCGACCCGGTCTTAATTACTACCAACTACAAAACAGGAGTCCCGGATGAGCCCCCGTATCTTACTCACCCTCTTTGCTTTCCTTGCCGCTTCAGCTGCACCGGTATTGGGTTCAGAGGCTGAATTAAAGCCTGTGGAAGGTGTCGAGGTACAACCACTGGCTTCCCAGGTCCGCAGGGTGGTGGAGGCCCTGGCCTATATCGGAAGACCCCTCTCAGCAAAAGAAATACAGTCTATAGAGGCTGCGATCGCCAGGGGAGGAGAGGCTGCCGTGGCCGGGGTCCAGGGAGTGCTCGCTCCTCATGTTCTCTTTGCTGTAAATATCAATCCTGAGAGCCGGGTCAAGGTCGCACGTGGCCCGGCTGCTGCCGAGTGTGTCCAGCAGGGCTGGAGGGCTTTCCTGGTGAGGGTTCACAACGAGGCAGGGGTGACGGCACAGCTGGAAGTGAAGAGTCCCAATGCCTTGCCGGTCTATAAAAGGTCGAGAGGCGCTGCGGATCCGAAGGTGAGCATAACGCCGGCCCAGGTGGGCGATCGCTGGATGGATGTCCAGGCCTTTGATTCGCGCCCCCTCAATAAGACCCTCTCCGGCCTCGAGCTCGAGTACCGGATTGTCGAGATCTATTCCAGGGATGCGGGCAAGCGGGAGGGCAAGATCCAGTTCAACGTCGGCCAGGGAACCCAGGATCTCGGCTTCAGGAACGAGGTGAACATCCTCTTTGATTGCGTTCCTTCCACAGAGGTCGTTCTCGGTGTCATCGATTACGATGGCAAGCCAGCCAGCGCATCCTTTGTCATCCGTGACACCCGCGGCAGGATCTATCCCCATCCATCGCGTCGTCTCGAACCGGATTTCTTTTTCCATTCCCAGGTCTACCGCCATCACGGCGAGTCGATCTCTCTGCCGCCCGGGAAATATTCGGTCGAATACGGGCGCGGGCCGGAGTACTACCTCGACAAGAAGGAGATGGTGGTGCCCTCCGGGCAGAAGACCAGCCGTGAGAATTTCAAGCTCAGAAGGTGGTTTCACGCCAAGAAGCTCGGCTGGTACAGCGGCGACCACCATGTCCACGCAGCCGGCTGCGCTCATTACGAGAGCCCCAACGAGGGAGTGACTCCGAAATCGATGATGCGTCATATTCGCGGCGAGGACCTGAACGTCGGCTGTGTCCTGAGCTGGGGGCCCTGCTGGTATTTTCAGAAGCAGTTCTTCGATGGAAGGGTCAGTGACCTCAGCAAGCCTGACTACCTGATGCGCTACGATGTCGAGGTCTCCGGTTTTCCGTCTTCGCACGCCGGCCATCTCTGCCTGCTCAGGCTGAAGGAGGATGATTACCCCGGCACCACGAAGATCGAGCAGTGGCCGAGCTGGGACCTGCCGGTTCTCGCCTGGGGGAAGAAGCAGGGCGGCGTGGTCGGCTTTTCTCACAGTGGCTGGGGGCTCGATGTAAAAACGGCAGACCTGCCGAACTACGTCATTCCTCCCTTCAACAGTATCGGGGCGAACGAATACATCGTCGACGTGGTTCACGGGGTTGTGGATTTTATCTCGACCGTCGATACGCCCTACGTGTGGGAGCTGAACATCTGGTATCACACGCTGAACTGCGGCTTCCGTACGAGGATCAGCGGTGAGACCGATTTTCCGTGTATCTACGGTGAACGGGTCGGACTCGGGCGGGTTTATTGCAAGCTCGATGGAAAGCTCGATTTTGACCGTTTCTGCGAGGAGCTCAAGAATGGGCGCTCTTATGTGGGAGATGGCCGCAGCCATCTGGTTGATTTCAAGGTCGGCTCACTGGAGGTGGGCACCAGGGGGAGCGAGGTGCGCCTCGAGAAGCCCGGCAGGATCAAGCTCACCGCCCGGGTAGCCGCCATGCTCGATGAGAAACCCAACCCCGATTTGAGGGGACGCCCCTACCAGCAGAAGCCCTACTGGCATATCGAGAGAGCCCGGCTGGGCGAAACCCGCAAGGTGCCTGTTGAGGTGATCGTCAATGGCGAGCCTGTTCTTCGCAAAGAGATCGTTGCCGATGGAAAACTGCAGGATTTTTCAGCTGAACTGGAGCTGAAGAAATCCAGCTGGGTGGCTCTGCGTATTCTTCCCAGCGCTCACACCAACCCGGTCTTCGTGCTTGTTGGTGGCAAGCCGGTCCGTGCTTCGAAGAAGAGCGCCCAGTGGTGCCTGGAATCGGTGGATCAGTGCTGGAATCAGAAGAAGGGCCGTATCCGGAAATCGGAGTTGGCCGAGGCCTCGAAGGCCTACGACGATGCCCGGCGGGCCTACCGCAAGATCCTCTCTGAGAGCGGAGATTGAGAGAGCATGATAGAACTGGCCCAGCTTGATACCGAACCGGAGGCCTGTCCGTACCTTCCCGGCAGGGAGGCGCGCACAAGGTATCGCCTGGTCTCAGATTTGCTGCCGCGGGAATACGATGAAAAGCTTTCCCAGGGCTGGCGAAGATTCGGCAGCATCCTGTTCAGCCCGCGCTGTGATGCCTGCTCGGAATGCCTTTCGATCCGGATCCCGGTGGAGCGTTTTTCTCCATCGAAAAGCCAGCGCCGGGTGTTACGAAAAAACAGGGACCTTTCCCTGGAGGTGGGTGCGCCGAAGCTTGATGAGGAGCGGCTCGATCTCTATACGCGTCACCACACCGACCGTGAAACCCGTCGTGGCTGGCCGTCTGCGGCGATGGGTTTTGAAGAGTATTACGAAACATTCTGTTTGAACGCGGTAGAGACGCTCGAGTTCTGTTACAGGCTTGATGACCGCCTGGTGGCGGTGGCGTACGTGGGGCAGGCGGAAGATTCATTGAACTCGATCTATGCCTTCACCGATCCCTCGTTCTCGCGCAGGAGCCTCGGTGTCTACGATGTTCTCTGCGAAATCGATGAGGCCCGAAGGCTCTCAAAGAGCCATCTCTACCTTGGCTATTACGTCAGCGGCTGCAAATCGATGGAGTACAAGGCTTCCTACCGGCCCCACCAGGTTCTCGGCAGTGAAGGATGGCTGGAGACCTGAACAGGCGGTTTTTATGATACCGCTGACTGGGGCCCCGGGGATTCGAGCTCGAGCTTTTCGGTGGCTTCTTCGATGGTGTTCTCGAGGAGTTCCTGGAAGGCTTTCCTCTCCATGCCAGGCTCGATGGGAGGCAGGAACTCGATGATGACCCGCCCCGGATTTTTTCGCAGCGTTCTTCTTGCCCAGAAGGAGCCGGTATTGAGAGCGACGGGAACAACGGGAACGTCGGATCTTGAGTAGATGGCGGCTGCCCCGGGGTTGAACTTACCTCGTGTGCGGGGCTGTGTGCGTGTGCCCTCGGGAAAGATGAGCACCTGGGCGTCTTTTTCGAAGGCTTCCTGTGCAGCTTTGATGAGCTTTCGCAGAGCGGAGGCCCCGGCGCTTCTATCGACCGAGATGGAACCGGCTCTTCTGATCGAGTATCCCATCAGGGGCAGCCTGGCAACTTCGGCCTTCATCGTAAAGACGGGGTTTTCAAGAAGCTGGAAGAAGGTAACCGACTCGAGAGTCGATTGGTGCTTAGACGCAACGATACAGGCGCCCCTCGGGAGGTTATGGTGTCCACGGATCTCGATGGATATGCCGCATAGCACTCGCAGGAGGAGCCTGGTACCCCAGTCCCAGGCTCTTCCACAGGCAACCGGGGACGGCTGGTAAAATATCCCACCGATACAGGCAGCCAGGACGAGAAGGGTCATCCATGTATAGAAGGAGAGTTCAAAGAGGAAAGATCGCAGGTAGATCATTCTGCTGTTGTTCCGGGCTCGGAACCGTGGAGCCGGTTCTAGTCACTTAAAAGCCGAAGAAGACCCGTTTGATGTCGTTCCAGGTTACGTAAAGAGCCAGTGAAAGGAACAGGATCATTGCGATCTGCATGGAGACGGTCTGGATCCGTATGCTCACCGGCGATCCCTTGAGCTTCTCGATGAGCAGAAAGAAGAGGTGGCCGCCATCGAGGATTGGAATCGGCAGCAGGTTGAGTACCGCAAGATTCATGCTGACCATTCCCATCCAGAACAGCAACTGGATCAGGCTGCCTTCCGCTACGCGGGAGAAGATGTGAATGATACCAACCGGCCCAGCCAGGTTCTTGGCCTCCACGTCCCTGCGCACAAGGCTGCGAAGGGTTGCGTAAACCTGTTGGACAGTGATGATGCTGCGTTTAATCCCCAGCGAGAAGGAACCGATGATTCCTGACTGCACCCTCACCATGCTTCGTTTGAACCGTAGCCCTTTTTCCGCAGGCGGAGGGGAGCTTGGGTCGACAGGTCCCTGCTGCAGCTTCCCATCCGGTTTCAGCCAGGAGATGTTCATTGGGCTTCTCGGTTCGGCAAACTCAGCTCTTCCACAGCCCCCTGTCGAAGGAGGAGAGATGGCCGAAGCCAGCTCGGAGAAACCGAAAATCTCCTTCTCGCCGATCCGGATGATTTTTGACCCCGCTGTGATGCCCGCTTTCTCTGCTGAGCCTCCTGGTGTCACCATCCCGATGGTAGGGAAGGTTCTCCAGGTGATTCCGGCTCCATTGCGGAGGGCCTCGGTGGCGACGGTGATTTCCATCTCCTGGGCACCTCGGTTCACGACGAGATCGCTTTTTTCTGCGGTGTTTGCTTCGACAAAGGCGATGAGGTCAGCTTCCTGGTAGATCGTCTTGGTGCCAGCCTGCAGGACCAGGTCACCCTTCCTGAGGCCGGATTTGTGCAGGGGGCTTCCTTCTTCGATAACACCAACCTCGAGGTCCCGGGCAGCCCACTGGATTTCGGATTTGAGAAGTACCGACAGGAGATCAGTGCTCTTGACCTTCGCCTCGACCTCTTTACCCTGCCTGGTGATCTTGAGCGTGAGTGAATCCTTCTGGAAATGATCGGCCAGCAGTTCCCATTGCATGCTGAAGACCGCTTCTCCATCAATGGACAGGATCCGGTCATTGATTTCAAAGGTGGCTGCCGCGCTCGACCCTCCGGCGATATCCCTGATAAAGGTGCCGCCTCCAACCTTCACGCCGATAATAGGCAGCCTGGGAGCGTTGGGGTCTTCGGTTGTCTTCAGGACGACTGAAAAAACTTTTTCGGGGTTCTGCCGTCTGACCACCAGCTCTATGGGTTCGGTGGGGAAGAAATTCATGTGGCTCCAGATGGCGCCAATCCGCGTCTCGCTTGTAAGGTTCTCGGGAAGTTTGACCCCACGCAGGGTTGCTCCGATGACATCATCGCCTTTTTTAAGGCCGGCCTTCTGTGCGACCGACCCCTCCGGCGGATCTTCCGCAAGATGGGAGTCGATGGGAGGAGTCAGGCCAACGGCACTCATGCCGCGGGCGCTATCCCAGATTCTCGGGAAAGAGAAAGAGATCGGGTCTTCCTGTGAAGGACGCTTGACCTTGAAGTGAACAGGTGTGTCTCTTTCTCCCAGGGCGATACTGAGCATGATCTCCGTGTAGTCATCAACTCGATCACCATCGACCTCGATGATTCGGTCTCCCGCCTGGAGGCCAGCCTTCCAGGCCGGCATGCCCTGGACAGCCTGGCCCACTACCGGGCCGACGAACTCTACCCCTGCGGAGAAGGCTATGATGAAGAAGATGAAACCGGAGATGATATTCATCACTACTCCTGCAACGAAGACCAGGGCCCGAGCGCTCGGAGACTTGTTCTGGAGGCCATCGGGGCAGGATTCTTCCTCTTCCTCCGGGTTTTCACCGGTCATCTTGACATAGCCGCCGAAGGGGACCAGGCCAATGAGGTACTCGGTCTGCTCATCTCCATGCGGGATTTCTTTTTTACCGGTGGAAGCAGAATCCGTCTTGCCCAGCGGAATGCGGATCCTGCCCAGGATCTCGAGATATTGCCCGGGCTTGAATGAGATCAGCCGCAGCTTGTAGGGATCGAATCCCAGCGCGAAGCGTTCGACGGGGACTCCCACCAGCTTTGCGGCCATGAAGTGGCCCAGTTCGTGGAGGAAGATGATGATCCCTATGGCGAGGAATGCGTAGATAATAGTCATAAGCTATTCGGCGGTTCTCTTTAGCTGTTGGGCGCTATTTGTACCGAGGGGTTGTACCCGGATTCGGCCGTGGTTTCTTTTCTTTTCTTCGCCCGATTCAGGCACTTTCTTTGCATCCTTGTTGGAGTATTTCTTCTGTTTCGCGCCGTGCCCATTCATCTGCGGCAAATATGCCCGCCAGATCGGGATTGTCCACAGGATTGTGCCTTCTGAGGCAGTTCTCTACCACCCTGAGGATGTCGAGGAAAGGTATTTCTTCCTTGAGGAATGCTGAGACGGCTACCTCGTTGGCTGCGTTGAATACCGTTGCAGCTGTTGAACCCTGTTCCAGGACCTCGTAGGCGAGTCGCAGGGAGGGGAACCGCTCCAGGTCGGGAGCTTCGAAGGTCAGTTGTCCAAGCTCGGCAAGGTTGACCTGTTTTGTCGGCAGGGACAGCCTGTGGGGATAGGTAAGGGCATACTGGATAGGGATTCGCATATCGGGTGGTCCCAGCTGGCAGATCGTCGATCCATCGCGGTATTCCACCAGGGAATGGATGATGGATTGAGGATGGACGACCACCTCGATTTTTTCAGGCGGCAGCTCAAACAACCAGCGCGCCTCGATGATCTCAAGGGCCTTGTTCATCAGCGTCGCTGAGTCGATGGTGATCTTCTCTCCCATTTCCCAGGTCGGGTGGTTGAGGGCGTCCTCACGGGTGACCTGTTGGAGGTCCTCGAGACTCGTTTTCCGGAAAGGCCCCCCGGATGCGGTGAGAATGATTCGTTCAACCTCTTCGTTTGTTCCCGCCAGCAGTGATTGGAAAATGGCCGAATGTTCGCTGTCAACCGGCAGAATCTGCCGGCCTTTTTCGCGCGCCAGCCGGGTCAGGATCGAGCCCGACATGACGAGAGATTCCTTGTTTGCCAGGGCGAGGTCCTTGCCTGTCTCGAGGGCTGCGATGTTCGCCGGAAGCCCTGCTGCCCCGGAGATGGCTGCCAGGAGGATGTCAGCTTCGGTATTGCGTACAAGCTCGAGGAGACCTTCTTCGCCTTCGTAGATCATCGGAGTGGGAAGGTCCTGCTCTTTATTGAGCGCAACGCGGAGAAGCTCGGCGGCCTGCTGGTCAACCAGGGCGACCGCTTCCGGCCGGTGGAGCCTGACCTGTTCGAGCAGGCGCTCCCAGCTCGAATGGGCTGCCAGCCCGACAAGATCGAGTTCGCCGTCCAGGTTTTGAATTACCTGGTCTGTGCTTTCCCCGATCGAACCGGTTGAACCCAGCAGCAGGATTCTCTTCTTGGCCATTTATTGGTTTCCGCAGGCGATTGAATTCAGAACCGAAGCCGGATCGAAGGATAGCTTTCACGAGCATCTTTTTCCACAAAGATGCCTCGAACCCCTGCATCGGGAATAATCGACCACTAGGTCTCAGTAGCTTTGACCTTGCGGGAGCTTCGCTATAACATTCCATGGTTAACAGTTGAGGAGATCTCATCGCATGCGCCCGGTACTCTTTGAAATTTTCGGAATGCCCATTCATGGCTACGGGCTGATGATTGTGCTGGGTTATCTTCTTACCCTCTACATAGCAGTCCGGATAGCAAGGAGCTGGGGGCTGGCCGATGTCATCTACGACCTGGGCATGGTCATGCTCCTGAGTGGAATCCTCGGCGGGAGGACCTTTTTCTATATCCTCAATTATTCTGAGCAGTTCCAGGACCGGTCCATCCTGGCCTTCCTGATGATCTGGGAGGGGGGATTGGTACTCTACGGTGGTGTGACTGCCGGGTGCCTCGGGGCGCTTCTTTACCTGAAGTGGAAGAAGCTGTCGGTGCTCGACTTTATGGATGTGCTGAGCATCGCGGCACCGATCGGGCTGGCCTTCGGGAGACTGGGATGCTTTATGAATGGCTGCTGCTTCGGGATGGTATGTGGTGAGAACTACCCTCTTGGAGTCCATTTCCCGCAGTTATCGGCACCCTATGCTCACCAGGTGGCAGCAGGCTGGATCCAACTTGGAGGGGTTATGGATCCGGTTCATCCAGCCCAGCTCTACCAGGCAACTCATGACATCCTGCTATTTCTCCTGCTGTGGTGGTATGTGGGGAAGAGATATTCTCCTCGTGGTGCCGGGATGCTTCTCTTGTGGTTCCTGTACGGTATCGGGCGATTCTTTATAGAAGGGCTTAGAAACGACACTCCGCTCACATTTACAGGGTTGACCGTATCTCAAAACTACTCGATTCTTGTAGTTATCCTGTTTGGGGGCCTCCTGGGGTGGGTTTATTCGAGGTCTTCCGGTAAGAGCGGAGCGCTTCGACCGGTAATCCACGAAAATCCCTAAAACCGTTAAAAACAGCCAGAAATGGTATTGACTCGCCAAGTCATTACGATATGATTCGGGGCTTGCGGAATATTGCGCTGTAAGAGTCCATTTCCCTCCGGGGAGCGTGGTCGGTGGCAGAGCAGTTTTAACCGTGAGAAATTCAGGGAGTCGTTCCCTCTCCTTTGA
>JAYGDV010000002.1:0-1569 GCA_046582735.1 Planctomycetota bacterium | reverse complement strand
GGATGGGAGTGACCTTTTCCACCCCGGCTGGATCCTGGTTTACACATCTCTGATCATGGCGGTTCTGCGTTTCTTCGCCGGTCCCATCTCGCATAAGTTGTCCGCCCTCGGGTTGCTGGCGGTCAGCTCCCTGCTGGCCATTATTGGCCTCTACACCCTTGGCGGAGCGGTGGGCATCGGCGCGATCTTCATCGCGGCGACGGTTTACGCCTTCGGCAAGACCTTCTTCTGGCCCACCATGCTCGGTGTGGTCTCCGAGCAGATGCCCAGGGGCGGCGCCCTCTCCCTGAACGCGATCAGCGGAATCGGCATGCTGGCGGTCGGGACGCTCGGCTTCCCCTATATCGGCGCATTGCAGGCTGAAAAGGCGATCGAGGCGGTGGAGGCCACAGAGTCGGCTACGACCGCAGGGCTCGTCAAAGATGGAGCAATAAAGGCAGACGTCTTAACCGATAAGAAGATTTACGAAGTTATCAAGTACCAGGTTCTTAACGGTAACGCCGCTGCAATGGGCGTCACTGACGAAGCTGCTGCCAAGGAGATCGATGGAAATGTTACGAAGAGCGCACAGAAAGCCCTGAGCAGCATGATCTGGTTTCCGGGCATCATGCTGGTCGCTTACCTCTTATTGATGGGGTATTTCAAGCAGGGTGGTGGCTACCAGGCTATCGAGCTTGATGATGGAGGCGGCGGAGGTGACGATGCCGGCGGAGGTGACGATGCCGGCGGAGGTGACGATGCCGGCGGAGGCGACGAGATAGGGAAGGCGGAAGCCGACGATGATGGCGGTGAAGGCTGATCCCTGCGTCGCTGTCTGACAATTAGAATGTCAGGGGAAATTCCTCCGGCGCTTTGTGTGCCGGGGGAATTTCCTCATTCCCGGGGCCGCCCGTAGAGCTCGACCTGGTCGTCTGAGTAGAGGGGCTCGCCCCAGAGCTTCCTGAGAGCTTCCCGGCACTCCTCGACCCTGGCGCGGAGGTTACCCTTGGCCTTGTCGAGGTGGCGCTTTTTGACCGGGTCTTTCTCGAGCTTCTGTTTCGCCTCGAGGTCTTCGCTGATGCGGGTTTTGTGCAGGACGACCACCCCGATCCCCAGCGAACCGTCAGAGAAGAGATGTTTGAGTCCTCTCAGGGCGGGTACCGGATTTTCAGGATAGGTTGGGCTGTGTTCGGCCTCGAAGATGCTCCTGAGGAACGGGTGGCGCTCTTTGAGCCCCTCGACGTGCGGCGGGGTGACGGAGACGTAGCCACCGGTGATAGGACGCTCGTGGAGGGTCTGGAGGTACATGTCCTCGGCGGCCCGCGCCCGGTAGCCACCCGGGATATTCAGGAGGGCGCCTTCGGGGGTTTTTGCGACAGCCTGTGTCCATTCGGGCTGCGGCAGCTCCCGAAGCGGGTAGGGGATCCAGAGAAAATCGAGGACCACTAGTGTGAAGATGGTCCCCAGCAGCCGCCTCGGGTTCGCCGAGTTCTGCAGCCACAGGCAGGCGCCGGCTCCCGCCAGCACAGAGAGCCCCAGCATGGCAGGCACCAGGAAACGGTTGGCTACCCGCAGCGAGTTGAAGACCGG
>JAYGDV010000589.1:0-3766 GCA_046582735.1 Planctomycetota bacterium | reverse complement strand
AAATCATCAGCAGGAAACTGTCAACGGTCGACATCACGGCCGCGAAGGGCGCGGCGATCAACAACCCCGCCAGCCAGCCGGCGCCGACATTCTCGGTGAGAAACACCGCCATGGCAGGCATGATGCGGTCGCTCTCGGCCTCCATGCCGGGCATCAGAACCCGGGCGCAGCAGAAAATGATCACCAGGGGGAAATAGATCAACGAATAATAGATCGCCACCGTAAAGATCGAGCGGCGCAGGGTCACGGTATCTTTGAACGCCATGAGGCGCACCATGCTGCTGGGCTGCCCGGTACCCGAGATCGCCCACATGAAGAAGAAAGAGATCACCAGGCTGAGAGGAAGGAACCCGGCATCGCTGTCGGGATCGGGCCCGGGGCCGGTGACGTAGACTCCCTTGCGCTCCTCTTCTGCTCCATATTTATAGTCCTTGAGCACCAGCTCCCCGAGGGCAAGATCGGAACGAACCTGGCCTTCATGGGTTTTGAGAACCTGGCTGCGATCCCCGGAGGAGATGATCTCGAGCACCGCTACCCAGGGGGCTCCACGTTCGGAGAGCGGCTCCCCGACCGCTTCTGCCGGTATCACCTTAAAAAGCCTGGGCTCCGCGTCTTCGCCCGAAGCTGAAACCCGGATCCAGGTGCCCTGCTCCAGCGAAACGTCCTCCCCTGTTGGAGCGCTCGACCGAAAGACCGCCATCGCCTTGCGCGGCGGACTCATCTCTACCATCCGCGAGGTGGCGTATTCGAGCGACCCCACCCCCTCCGGCGCCTCCTTGCCGACGAGGTAGAGCGCCAGGGGCAACATGACGATGACCCCGCAGACCATGACGATTCCCTGCATGACATCGGTCCACACCACGGCCTGGAAGCCGCCGTAGGTCGTATAGGCGACCACGGCGAAACCGAAGCCCAGCAGGCAGAGCAGGTAGTCCCCCTCCACTCCTCCAAGCAGGGGGAGTCCCTCGATGGAGCCTTTCAGGGAAGCTGCAGCCGATTCAAAGACCGTCACCCCGGCCAGGAGCGTCTTCAACATCATGCTGCCGGCCTTGAACTGGGCGGTGAGGTTGAAGGACATGAAGAAAACGATCAGCGCCACGGCCAACAAGGCGAAGCTGGCGCTCCTGAAGCGGTCACGGATCACGTCGGGAATGGTGATCGCCCCTGACCTGCGCGCCACCTGGTTGAGGCGCTTGCCGATAAATCCCATCGTACAGATCGGAAAGACGATGTAACTGCCGATCCAGAGCCCGAGGATCCAGCCGTGGGTGTAGATCTTCGAGGGGAAGCCGGTGAAGCTGCCTCCAGAGGAGCTGGTGGCGGCGAAGGTCAGGGCGAAGGCCCAGACGCCGAGTCCCCTGTTGCCGATGAAGTACTCGCTGAGAAAGTTGCTTCCCTTGCGCAGGCGGTTGGCGATGATCGCCAGGGAAAAGACGGCCAGGGTGTAGACGAGGAAGGTGATCAGAGCCGGGCTGAAGCCTCCGGCGGCGGCGAGGAAATCGCTCATGCGTTCACCTCCGCGGCGGCATCTTCTGCCTCAACGGGGGCGTCTTCGCCGAGATCTCCATCCTTCATATAGAAGAAACAGAACCACAGGGTGAAGAGATTGGCGATGAGCCAGGGCACGGCGATGCCCCAGAAGAGCCAGGAGGGGATGCCCCAGACGGTGCTGAACTCTTTTTCGTCAAAGGTCTCCGGAAAGCCGTTCAGGTAACAATAGGGTACGGCCCACAGGAGCGCCGCCACCCACAAGAGGAGAATGACCAGCCCTTCCCGCCGCGAGTCGAGAAACACCGGGTCCCAGGGGATGTTCGTAGATTCCGGGTTGTTCTCTGGCTCGTTCATCTGTCCCCGCCGGGTCGAATTCGTTACTTAAGCTGACACTCTCCTCCTGAGAGGATTATTCTACGGGTACCGGCTGGGCTTGCATAGACAGGGCAGGAGGATCGCCGGCTGAGAACCATCTCGATAATTCCTCTGGCAGCAGAAGAGTTTTCCCCTAAGCTTGGGCCACACCTGTTGAACAGGCTCAACGAAACGAATTTCCCCACAGGCTGAAGCCCCATGCCCTCCCTCGCTACCCCCCGCCCGCTGCTGAGGGCGATCAAGAACCAGGTCGGCAAGGTCAGGGCCTCCCTGCGCTCCCAGGGCGAGGCGCTCGAGGAGCTCTTCCAGCTCTTCACCAGCGACCGCCGGCACCTGAAACGCTTCAGCTACATGAACGACCCGCGCCTGCGCCTGGCCTACCTGCGCTACCACCTTCCGCTCAACACCGTCCGCTCGATCTGCGTCCTCAAGGACCTGCTGGAACGCTATCCGACGATCGCGGAGACCGAATGGATAACCGATATCGGTGCCGGGCCGGGCAGCTCGACCATCGCGAGTCTGCTGACCCTGCCACCGGACCGTACGAGACGCTACCTGCTTACAGACCAGAGCCGCAGCGCCCTGCGGGTCGCCCGGGAGATCTTCGGAGATTGCGCCCCACCGGAAAAGGACGGGATCAAGACCTCCATCACCACCGTGCAGCAGAAGCTCCCGCTGCTGCCTCGCTTCCAGGGGCCGACCCTGGTCTGGATGTCCATGGTCATCAACGAGTTCGACCACCCGGAGCGGCGGGGAATCGACATCAAGCGTTTCTTCTCCAAGCTCGCCGAGAAACTGCCCGCCGGCAGCACCGTCGTCATCATCGAACCGGGACTCAGGCAGCAGGGTCGCCGGCTCCTCGCCCTGCACGACGCCCTTCTTGAATCACAACGCTGGCAAGTACTGGCTCCCTGCACCCACCAGAAAACCTGCCCGCTGCTGGAGGAGAGCAACAGGCCCTGGTGCCATTTTCACTTCAGGTGGCAACCGGGAGACCTCGTCAAACAGGTCGCCGTACCGCTGGGCCTGGTCTACGGCAAGGGGTCGATGAGCTACCTCGTGATCCAGCCGGCCCGCGAGGGCAGCCTGCCGGGTAACCAGGACCCCGAGCTCGCCCGGGTCATCGGAGACCCGATGGAGGTCCGGCGTACCGACGCTGGCATCTACCTCTGCCAGGACGGCAAGAGACGGGTCTTCCGCGACCCACCGGAGGGAACCACCCGCGGAGCCCTGCTCAAGAGAGGCCGCCAGAACCGGGATGCCCGGCTCGTAGCGCCCTGGCCGGGAGGCTCACCCGAGGCGAAGCACCCGCGCCGCCCGCGAAAGGGCCGTCGTCCGCCGCCGCAGACGCCGCCGCAGACGTCACCGAAGACGCCACCGAAGACGCCCGAAGCGGATTGAAGCTGCCCTACTCCGCCGTGACTGGGTTGGTGAGCTTGCCGATGTTTTCGACCTCGATGGTGACCTCGTCGCCGTCCTTGAGGAAGACCGGAGGGGTTCGCGCGGCGCCGACACCCTGGGGCGTTCCCGTCAGGATCACGGTGCCGGGCAGCAGGGTCGTGCCCTGGCTGAGGAACTCGATGAGAGTCGGGACGTTGAAGATCATGTCCGAGGTGGTCCAGTCCTGCATCACCTCTCCGTTGAGGGTCGTACTGAGCTTCAGGGCGTTGGGGTCGGGGATCTCATCGGGGGTGACCAGGCAGGGACCCAGCGGCAGGAAGGTATCGAAGGATTTTCCGCGGCACCACTGGCTGCCGCCCTTTTTCGTCTGCCAGGTCCGGCCGCTGACGTCGTTAGCGCAGGTATAGCCGAGCACGTAGTCGAGGGCATCGGCCTGGGATACGTTCTTCGCCTCGCGGCCGATGACCACCGCCAGCTCGCATTCGTAATCGACCGTCAC
>JAYGDV010000583.1:0-17825 GCA_046582735.1 Planctomycetota bacterium | reverse complement strand
CGGAACCTGCTGTACCCGGCCCCTCGATACCAATACAGGCATCCAGTACCAGAAGCGACAAAAAGAGAAGAAAACAGAAGGTGCCTCTGCTCCCATTTCTTTTCATCTTTGCCCTCTCCATCTTCTTTTCTCTCCATTGCTGCCGGGACATCCTGCCCTGCAGAGTCCTCAGCTGACGACATCTTCGAGGTCTTTCTCTTCCTGGCGCTCTTCCTGCCGTGATGGGAGCAGGGACCCAGGCTCATCCAGCGTTACTCCGGAGGCCTTGAACTCAACGGGTTCTCCAGCAGCCTCAGCCAAAACCTCTTGTCCTGTCTCTACCTCAAGATCTTCAGTGATTTCTTCGGGCTCCTCCCGGCTCGTATCTTCGGCCTGGTTCCCGGGTTCTTCGCCGTCATCCTGTCCTCCGCCGAGAGCGAGAGCGAGCCGTCGGGCCTGGGTGGTATGGAGATATTTTTCGCCAACCGAAATAGCCCCATCTATCCCACGGTCCCTGTAGGCGGTGTGAATGCCGCAGAGGACATCGAACTCCTTCAGGACATCGGTAACCATATCCGGCTCGAGAACGCCCATTGAATCGAGCTCTTCCTTGACCATGACCTGCTCCATGCTGTTGAGAGAGTCAAGAAGAGCCTGGGCTGCCGCAGCATCCTCAAGAACGAGCGAACGAAGCAGGATCGCGACTTTTCGCAAACCTGACAATCTTGAGTAGGTCAGGATCTCTCTGTCTTCAGCCATCTGCGCTAAGTTTCCAGATTCCAGGGTCACCGGGATGCTCATTGCTCTCTTATGTCCTCTTCCTTACTTTTCGTTGCCGGCGCTTTCCCGTGCCGGCCGGCAGCATGGGTTCCTGCTGAACGCGCTATGTTTCCAATACCGCTTCCGGATTCTCGCTGAGCCACATTTTCACCACTGCCGTAGAAGTTTCGGAGTTACTCCGAACCAGGCTTCCTGCCTGGTCCACAGCCTCGAGGGTTTCCCGGCAGGTGGCTGAACAAATTGCTTCAGCCGCCTCAATTGCCAGCCGGCTTTTCCTTCGGGTCCTGTTCCTGGCGAAAGAGAGAAGCAGCAGGGAAAGAAGCAGGGCTCCACCCCCTCCGTAAATATAGGGGTCGGAAATCCAGGTGAAATCCACGCCATCGGCGAAAAGGCCGGTGAAAAAAGCCGGGGCTGACGCCACTTCCGTCTCGGGTCTTAAGAAGGCCTCAGTACTCACCGTTACACGGACATTTTCATGCGGTAACTGGCGGGCAAGGAGCTTTTCCTGCTCACGTTCGTAGGCATCGATCCTCCCGGCCAGATCGCCATCGGCCCCTGGTGCCCGCCGGCCGCCAAGGGCGTGGTCCCGACGTGCCATCTGCTCCTTCACTGCGGCAATATCGAGAACCAGGTTGACCTGTACCCGGTATTTTTCCTTCCGGCGATCCCCTCCACCGCCGGGAATCGCTGCAGCAGGCTCCTGCGGACGGCTTTCCTCTTCTGCCACGAGTGAAGCATCCGCTCCCTCCCCCTGCTGTGCAGCTGAGTTGTCCCGGGGCAGGGAACCAGTCTCTCTCGTGGCCCCTGCAGCAGGACTGTCTACAAAAATTCCCAGGCGAAACTGCTTCGCTTCGAAAATACCAACGTAGAGTACCTCGATAAAACTTCGTATTTCGGCCCGGGCCTCCTCGCGCAGGTCACGGGCGAGGGCCTCCTTGAGGCCAGCGGAACCTCCTGGATATTCCCGCATGTTGTTGTCAATGATCTGGATATTTTCATCCTTGATCGTAAACGTCTTGCTGACCAGCTTGCGTACCGTTTCAGCCTTCATGGCCGGCAGGCGGGAGGAAGGAGAAGAATCCTTCAACTGCAAAAGCACCGTTGCGGTATCGGGAGTATCCTGGTCGGTGGCGTACCTGCCGGACTTGCCCTGGGTGATCACCAGGTCAGCGGAGAAGATCTCATGGTAACGGCGGAGTTGCTTCTCAATCTTGCGGACCTGGGCATCTACCCGCTTCAAGCGACTCTTCTCGGAAGTGCCGGTCAAGCTGCTCCCGAACAACCCGGAGTCAAGATCCTCATCCCGGTCTCCATCGACGAGGCCGTGCTCCGCTGCAAGCAGGAGAGCCTTCCTGTAGTCATCTCCTGAACGGACCTCAATTTCAAATCTGCTCGCTTCGGCCTTCTGGCTCAGCCTCCAGGGAACACCTTCAGCATCCAGAAGGTTTCGAAGTTCACTGAACTCGATGGAATTCCTTCCGAGCCGGGGTTCGAGTAGAACTTTCCAGGACTCCGTTGGACTCGCAGTAAAACTCCATGCAAGGGAGAACAGCACCGCCATGGCAATGACGCCGGCCGAAAGCCGTTGACCTGAACTCCAATTCCTCCAGAAGGTACTCAAGGCGATCTGCTTATGCTCCTCAGCCGGTTTTCACGGTTCGCACCTGCCAACCGGCGAACCTCCAGAACTTCCGCGTCACACTCCAGGGGTAAAAAAGGAAAAGGAAATAACTCTGGACAGGCTCGGCAGTTAACTGACCGGACTCGTCCTCCCCTCTGCATTATTTCCTTTTCCAGATACTTTCATCTTCGAGACTCGCAACAAAGCCCCTGGGGGCAACCTCCGAACCTCACAGCCACCTGACCGGGTAGAGGGGTTCGAGTTTCTTTTCTCTTCACTTCTCGAGCCAACGGCAACTCCACCTAAGCCGCGTCCCAAGGGCTATCGGACATCCGAAAATGTCCTCCCCCTGTCAGGTAGAGCGAATATAAAAATTGGTTTATAAAATGTAAAGTATATTTTCGGAATTTGGGATGAGTCAAATCGTTTACCTAATTATAGTTACAGATTTCGAGCAGAGGCCTCGATGTAGCCCGGTAAAAGCACAATAGGGTGTTGCACGGGCTCCACGTACCCACTATCCCTTGCAAATAAGCGGCTGCTGGAGACTTCCAGGCTGATTCGGGCTTTTCCACCGGCCAGCCCCCCGGCGAAAAAAAAATTATCGGCCCCTCGCCCCCAGCCAATTTGAGCGGCATATCTGCCCTGCCCCATCCTCGCCCCTCAGCGATTGAGAATTCGGATGATCTCCCGCAGACTCTTCCCCTGCTCCTTGAGTTTCCTGATTCGCTCAATTCGGGAAAAGACCTTCTCATTGTACAGACGGTGTCCGGACTCTGTACGTTCGGCTTCTGTAATCAAACCGAAAACCGTATAGTTATGAATGGTCTGACGAGTGAGGCCCGTATACCTCATCACCTCGCCAATCTTGTAGAGTTTCCTGGGAATCACGGAATAACCGGTGCACTGATGGAATTGCTGCTGGCGGCAGATCGATCGGTTCGCCTGCCTGCAAAAACTTTAGCCGATGGGCGGTAGCAGAATAAACCCTTTAACTGGAGTACACGTCAACGTGAATAAAAAAACCAAGAAGAAGATCGAGGTGCTTAAAAAGAAACTGGAAACACTCAGGCGGCAACTTGCCGGTGCGAAGAAACAGACCGACGAAGTCGGCGAGGTCGAACGCCTCAGCGCCGATGTGGCACAGACCGAAGGCTTACTTACTGAGTTGAAAAACAGCTGAGGCCTCAAATAGCCTGTAAAGAGAGAATCAAGATGAAACCTGCGTGGATCGTTCTGTTCCTGGCGGCAGCGCTGCCGCTCTCGGCCGGAGAAAAAAGCTGGCCCCCCACAAAAGACCTGTCCGAAAAAGGCAAGGGGCTGAACAACCCTACGGCCAGCGGAAGAAAGCTGGAGATCTTTCAGCATGGGGTAAAACCGGAATGGGGATACAGGGTTCCCCAGCGGGACACCTTCGTCGTCATCCATCCCAGGCAATCGGGTAAACAGGCCAAGCTCTACGTTGTCCTTCACTCAGCCGGGCACGATGTCATCTCGTGCGTGCAGTGTACCCGCACGGTCGGCAACCATGACATCTATCACTCGCCCGATGATTTTTACGCGCTCTACCTCGACTGCCGGGCCAACCGCGGCGATTGGTGGTGGGGTGGCATGCACCGAAGAGACGCCCGTCTGAAGAAAATGAACTCCGGAAGCGATCCCGCCCCGGTTGAAAAACGTTCCATCGACACGGTCAAATGGGTCATCGAAAAATACTCCATCGACAAGAACCGCGTCTATCTCTGCGGAAACTCGATGGGAGGAAGCGGAACCCTCGGAATCGGGATGCGCTACGGCGATATCTTCGCAGCGATCAAGGCCAACGTTCCGGCCGGAATCGAACACGTCTCCCATCGCATGGGCTTCCCTCCGCAGGCCGCCCCGAAGGATGCCGAATTTCCCGACCCGCCGGTCGTGATCGATTATTCCGCCCAGAACGATGGCTGGTCCGCCGGCCATGACCTTTTCGCCGGGGCCATGAACGAGCGGCGCTACGCCCTGTTCTTCTACTGGGGGCCGTTCGGCCACGCCAACAACCACTCGAGGATCAGCAAGGTCAACGACCTGATCAATTCATTTGACTGGCTGGAGGTGAGGAAAAATGAGTCCTATCCCGTCTTCACCAATTCCTCAACCAACGACAAGCTTCCGTGGCCTGGAGACGTGAAAAACAAGGCCTCCGGCCAGATCAACGCGTTCTTCCGCTGGAAGAACCTCAACGACACCGCTGACAAGCTTGAAATATCGCTCTTCCTGGTAACGCCTCAACTGCTCGAGACGACCTTCGACATACCAGGGTCCTCAACTGCAGATGTCTCTCTTCGCAGAATCCAGAACCTGCAAATCAAGCCCGGAGAGACCTTCAAATGGTCTTTTGGAAAAGCAAAAGGCGAAGGCCGGGCCGGTGAAGACGGACTGCTCTCGATTGCCGGACTGAAGATCACGGCCCGAGCGACAACGCTGGCCCTCAGCCGTTAGGGCATCGATCAATCCATGAAACATCTGCCCCTGCTGGAACAGAGAAAAACTGAGGCAAAGGTCCTCGCCCCGCTCATCCGGGCCTTTGAGGAGGAATTCGGCAGGGAGAAAACACGCGCCCTCGTGGGCAAGACGATAAAAGAGCTCGCGAAGCGCTATGGCGAAGCCATTGCTGCGGAGCTCGAGGGAACCCCGATAGAAAAAATCGCCGCGCTGCTGCCGCGGTTCAACGAAGGAGATGCCCTCGAGCTCGATGTCCTGAAGCAGGACGCCTCCTGCTACGAGTTCAACGTCACCCGCTGCCGCTTTGCGGAATTCTACAAGGAGCTGGGAATACCTGAGCTGGGCCAGCTTCTTTCCTGCAACAGGGACTTCGCCCTGAGCGAGGGAATCAGCTCCGAGCTCGAGCTCGAACGTTCGCAGACCATCATGGAAGGAGCCTCCCACTGCGACTTCCGCTTCCGGCTCAAAAACCCGCCGCCGAAAGACCAGGATTGAGAGACCAGCCATGTCATTCGCCCACTTCACCCTCGCTACGAGGGACCCGCAGAAAACAGGAGCCTTCTTTGAAGCCACCCTGGGCTACAGGCAGGTAGAGACGCCGGACAACTCTCCAATGGATCTCTGCTGGCTCGAGATCGCCCCGGGACAGCAGATACACCTGGTGCGCGTCGATAATTTCGAGATCTCACGGCATGAAAAAGAGTTCGGCCGCCACATCGCCCTCTTTCATGATCTCGACGACTTTGATGGACTCAAGCAGCGCCTCGAGGAAAACGGAGCCTGCCTGATTGAGCCACTGCGCGAAACCCCCACCAGCGCTTCTTCTTCGAGACCCCCGAGGGCTATGCCTTCGAGGTGATCGAGAGGCCTAATTAAGATCCTCCCGTGCACGGCTGTAGGCCTCGAAGAGCTCTGCGGCGTAGGCGGCATAATCGAACTCGATCTCGGAGGCAACGGTCTGGATCACCGCCCAGAGGGTCTCTCGCAGCAGGGAGACGACCTTCAGGATCCGGACCTCGCGGGCAACTGTCTCATCTTCCCTGCCGAAATACGCAGAAAGGAGCTGAGCCTCCTGGGCGGGCTCGAGCGAACAATTGCCGCAGACCCCGGCGATGTCAAAAAGCGGGTTGCCCATTCCACCGTACTCCCAGTCCACCAGCCAGAGGTGGTCGCCGTCATCGAGAATATTCGCCGCCAGCACATCGTTGTGGCAGAGAGAGGGCCTGAAGGGACTTACCTCCTGGGCAAACCAGGCAATGTCCTCCAGCACGCTGTCGATATTTTCCGGCAGTGCGGCCCCGAGCTCACGCGCATTTCCTGCATAGGTCCTGACCGTCTGGAATGGGCAGAAGTAGAGCATCTCCCCGCTGAGACCATCGCGAGACTCATGCAGTTGGCGTAAAACCTGTGCAAGGCGCCTGAGGGTGGCGGCCTCCCGCACATCGGAATCAGCCAGGGTGCGGGCCTCGATGAAGTCGCTCACCAGGATTCCCTCTTCGTGGTAAAAGACCTGCGGCGCGATACCAAGCCCGGCTGCGGCCCCCTGGCACACAAGCTCGTTGCGGCGGTCGATGCCGAGGATCCGGTGGTCTTCGCAAACCCTCGCCATCCGGTTCCCCCCAGGAGCAATCACCTTGAAATTACGGTTGGTAATTCCACCGGAGAGTTCCTCGATCTCAACGCTCGAATCCCAGCAGGGAAGGGAGAGGATCCTCTCTTTACTCATCTGCCGGCGGCCTCCCGGGTGCCTTCACAAGGCGACTGCGCCCATCTTTTTTTAACCGCTCGACGAGAGCTGCTATTCGAGCCTCTCATTCGCATGAAACGTCCTCGCTGCTCCAGCACCCATCGATGCGGCGGAAGAGCCCGCCTCCGGGATTCTCGTTACGCAGCTCAATCGGCAACCTCTCCTCGCGGACATTGTCGTAGCACTCCAGCACGGCGAAACGACGGATTGACCCTGGAATTCCCACCGCGGTAAAACCGGGATGGCCAGTGGCTGGAAATGGCCCGCCGTGGTTCATGGCAGAGCTGACCGCCACCCCGGTGGGCATCTTGTCATTAAGCAACCGCCCCACCTGCCGTCGCAGGTTCCTGGCGATCGGCTCATAGAGAGCCTCGTCCGTGCCCTCGCTGCAGGAATAGATGCAACCGGTCAGGTTGCCCTCGAAAGCCCCGCTGATGGCGACAAGCTCATCCTCATCCGCCGCCTCGATAAGCAGCCCGGCATTGCCGAAGGCCTCGCGTTGAAGAGCCTCAGGCTGGCGAACAAAATCCGCGCCGCTGATGCGAAGAAGTGTGTTCTGAAAACGGAAGCCATCTCCCTCAACGGGATTACCCCCGGTCAGCAACTCTGCACCTGAGGCGACCAGGGCCGCCACAGATTCACCAAGTCCCGACACGACCCTCTCGCCGAGAAGGTAGCCCGGCTCTGCCTCTTCAAAGCCGGAAACCGCCGCGACGACGAATCGACTGGTAGCTTCCGATTTGAGCAGGACCGTAATACCCGGGTTCGTACAGAACTGCCCGGCACCCATCAGGACCGAGGTGACATACTCGCCAACCAGCTCCTCACCACGGGCTTCAAGAGCGCCGGGAAGGATGAAGATGGGATTGATGCTCGAAAGCTCCAGGTAAATCGGCTTACCCGCCCCATCAGCCGCAGCCTTCAGCGTAAGCCCGGAGGACCGCGCCCCGGTATAGCCCGTCGCACCAATAGCCGGGTGCGAGACCAGGCTGGCCCCGTCTTCGTGGCTCAGCCTGTAGAGCATCTGCACCATCGCCGGAGGCAGGCCGGTCTCCTCCACTGCGGCATGGGCTTCCTGCGCCAGCAGGCGGGATGTACCCGGGTGGCTGGAGTGCGCCTTGGCGATCACAGGGTTGCCTGCAGCGATCGCGGCGGCAAAGTCCCCGCCTGAAATGCCATTGAAGGCCAGGGGGAAATTATTCGGACCGAATACCGCCACCGCGCCGCCAAGCGGTCCCAGCCGGGCACGAATATTGGTCTCGGTATCAATCGTCACCTCCGCCCAGGTCCCCTCGCGCACAGCCGCTGCAGCCAGGCGAAGCTGCCCGGTCGTGCGTGGGAGCTCGACATCACGCAGCCTCGGGCTCAGGGGCAGAGCGGTCTCGATATGCGCCCGCTCGGCAATCTCATCTGCATTCGCGTCAATCCTGTCGGCGTAGGCATCGAGAAAAGAAGCCCTCACTCCCGCGTCGAGATCAAGCAGCGCCTCAGCCGCACCCGCTGCTGCGTTGACAGCAGCCTCCAGGTCAGCCCTTGAGCTTACGGGGTAGGATTCATCAATCGCTTCCCCTGTACATGGATCCACCGCCTGGAAAGAACCTGTTGCGTCAGCCTCCCGCCATTCTCCGGCGAGCAGGACTGGATAGTTCATCATTGCCGACCTCGCTTCTCTTTGAACATTAAATCAATTTGTGAACGGCTGGATATCGTAAAGAATTCGCCCCTTTTCGTCCATCTGCAGACTTTCCCCAAACACCGTATTCCATGCCCAGCACCCCCCCCAGGGAATACAGCGAGGCAAGTTTCATTTTTTTCAGCGGGCTCCACGATGGCAAATGTAGAATAGAAAGGTGGGTCTTATCCATTTCCCTGGTGGATTACACGCGATGAAAAAATACTTGGCCATCACTCTCATCTTCCTGTTCGGTCTCCTGGCGGGAGTCTGTCTTCGCCACCAGGAACGGATCGTGATGGCCCTGGACCTGGCCCCGGTCTCAGGGGGCGACGTCAATGGAGATGGAATGGTCAACATCACAGATGCCGTCTTCCTGCTGAATTTTCTCTTCACCGGAGGAGAGCCACCGGCGCCGGCGGCTGAATCCCGCCCGGTAACCACCCTCTACGTTACAAGGCATTTTGAGAAAGGCCCGGGCAATGACCCCGGTCTCACCGAGGCCGGCCAGCGAAGGGCACGGTTGCTGGCCCAGATGCTCGCCAACACCCGGATCTCCTGCATCATTACCAGCGAGCTTCGCCGAACCATAGAAACCGTTCTCCCCCTGGGCGAAAGCCTCGCAATAGCAGAGGATGATTTCCAGAAGATCGGAGATATCAACGAGGTGGTTGAATACATCCGTTCCCTGCCGCAGGGCGCAACCGCCATTCTTTCTCATCACAGCTTTACCCTGCACCAGATCCTCACAGGTCTCTGTGTTCCCGGGCACGAAGACATCCGCATCAGCGGAAGCGCCTACGACAATCTTTTCATTGTCCTCTTCCCGAGCGGCGGCACGCCGAAGCTGCATCATCTCAAGCACGGCGAGTTGCCGGAACCCTGCCCGGTTATCGAACCGGTCCCCCTGCTGCCCGAACGGGATTGAGGCAGCCACAGCGGCAATGGACCGGGTTCAGTCCGCCGCCAGGCTGTAATCTTCCTGGTGGTGGAAACCATCCACCTTGAGCACGCCCCCTGGATATACCTCCAGCACGCTCCAGGCGTTATTGCCCTTTGAGAGAGCTCCCTCGATGAGCGCAGCAAGCGTGACGTAGTGGACTCCGCCGATGACGTTGTGGTCATTTACGTGATTGTGGCCCTGGAAGACTGCAAGCACGCGGCCGGAATCCTCCAGTATCTTTCTCACCTTCACGGCGCTCTTGACCCCGTAGCTCCCCCCCACATCGAGGCGTTGATGAGCAAAGACGATGGTCGGCCTGGAGTTCTTCTGTAGATCGGCAGCCAGCCATTTGCGCTCGACGGGAGGAATCTCTGTATCGGTCCACTTGAAGTTTTTCCTGCCGTAGGGCACGCCGTCGGAGCGGAAGCACGCATCGAGAACCACGAAGTGGAACCCGCCGCGATCGAAGGAGTAATAGGCCCGCTTCTCCTTCCTGCGCTGCCCGCAGCTGGAGAGAAACTCCTCTTTCTTCAACCGCGAGACACAATGGTTTCCCAGGACGTAGTGGCGGTCGCCCTTGAAGCGGGCAAACTCTGCCTCTATCTTTGCCACGTAGGCCAGCTCTTCCTCCAGGGTGGGCGCCTCATCGACAAAATCTCCGAGCTCCACGGCGAAGTCGGCCTTCACCTTGTTGAAATGGTCGACGGCCGGACGGATCTTCTGCAGTGAATCACGGTAGTGGCGGTTGCCTGCCGTCGCCTTCTCGGCATAGTGCAGATCGGTAAGAAGACCGACCTTCAAAATCGGCGGGGTCTCTTTTTCCCCGGCGCTGCAAACCGCGAAATCCTGGCTGCCGAAAACCAGCGCACCGCAGCCAAGCGCTGTTTCTGCAAGAAAGGTCCTCCGACTGGCGGAGCGGCGAATAATTTCCGTCATGGGTAATCTCCCGGGGCTCGAGTAGTTTCGAACAACATGTATTCTCCCCACAATCTACATCGACACAATCCTCTCAACCACATCAAGTCGGCCTGCCCGTACAACGGCCTGCACTTGAACAGTACAGGCAGCTCTTTGTCCATGTTAGGATCTCGATCATGACAGGAGGGAAGCAAGGCGGAATCTTTACCGGGTTCGGATTCGGAGCGATCCAGGCCGGGCTCTTCACCCTGGAGGCCCTGCGCGAAAACAACTTCGAGCAGGTCGTCATCTGCGAGATATCAACAGAGCTGGTGTCACGCGTCAGGGAGAACAAAGGGTACTTCACGGTCAATATCGCCCACAGGGACGGAATCGAATCCATCGAGGTGGGCCCCATCGAGATCCTGAATCCGTGCTGTGAAGCTGACAGGGACATCATCATAGAGAAGCTGGGCCGCTCTCGCGAGGCGGCTACTGCGGTACCCTCGGTCGATGCCTACTCATCCACCGGTCCCGCCAGCATCCATCGCCTGCTGGCAAACTCCATCCCGGTGGGGAAAAAAGATCCCCTGGTTGTCTACACTGCAGAAAACAATAACCAGGCCGCTGAAATCCTCAGGGACCTGGTCAGGAGTGAATCCGATCTGCCCGGGGAAGACTTCGATGGGAGTATCTCGTTCGTAAATACCGTGATCGGAAAAATGAGCGGAATCATCACCGACCCTGGTGAGATCGAGGCAAGACAACTCTCCAGCCTTGTGCCGGGTTACGAAACAGCGCTCCTGGTGGAGGAGTTCAACCGGATCCTTATTTCAGCCCCGCCAACCCTTGCCCGGAAAAGCTGGCGCCCTTCCTTTTCAACTTTTGAAACCAGGAGCGACCTTCTCCCCTTCGAAGAGGCAAAGCTCTACGGCCACAACGGCGTCCACGCCATGGGCGCCTACCTCGGCGCACACCTCGGAATAACTCGCATGGACGAGCTCCGGGCAGTGCCGGGAGCTGTCGACTTCCTGCACAAAGCCCTCGTCGGGGAGGCCGGAGCTGCCCTGCTGGCGCGCTACGGGGGGATCGACGAACTGTTCACAGCGAACGGTTACGCAGGTTATGCCGATGAGCTCATCTCGAGGATGCTCAACCCCCACCTCGGCGACCTTGTCGCCAGGGTCGCCCGGGATCCCGGCCGGAAGCTGGCCTGGAATGACCGCCTCGTGGGAACCCTTCGACTCGGGATCGAAACGGGGATCACCATGCCGTGCTTTGCCCTGGCAGTCGCGGCCGCCCTGCTGTTCCTTGAGCCGGCGCTCAGTACAAAGCCTGCTGCTCCACAGGCCATCCTCGAGCCACTCTGGGCCGCTGACAATCCCCCTGCACAAGAGGCCGCGGAAATCTGCAGTTTGGTCGAAACCGGCCTGGAGAAGCTGAGAAGAAATCCTCCAGGGAACCTTTTTACTTAGCCCGGACCGTTCTATTCGTAGATAATTCCCGGCTGAGACCGAACACCTGAGCGAGTAACGAAAGAACCATGGCCCACCCGATCCTGATGCCCAAAGCCGGCCAGAGCATGACCGAGGGCAAGATTGTCACCTGGCTCAAAAAAGAAGGTGATCCCATCGAAAGGGGAGCCCCAATTCTGGAGATCGAAACAGACAAGGCGAACATCGATGTCGAGGCGACGGAGGAGGGTGTCCTGCGCCTGATCGTCCACCAGGAAGGGGAGACCATCCCGGTGTTGACGGTAATCGGGGTCATTGGAGAAGCCGATGAGGAGATCGATCTCGAAGAGCTGCGCAGTAAACACGAGAAACCACCTGCAGAGGAACCCCCTGCCGGAGACACCAATACAGATGCTGCAGAGGCGCCCCCGGCCGGGAAACCCGGCCCCCTGAAGGCAACGGAAACAGAATCCGGGGGAAAAAGCCCTGCTGCGGGCACGGCGGAGACCCCGGGCGGGGCTCCCACGCCCGTGATGATCGTACGCCAGCCGGTTCCCAGGCTTGATGGCGGCCGGCGCATTTCCGCCTCTCCGCTTGCCAGGCGCCTCGCCGTTGAACGAGGTCTCGATATCCGCTTGCTGAAGGGAAGCGGACCGGGCGGCAGGATCCTCAAACGCGATATCGAACAAGCTCCAGCGAACGGCTCGGCAGCTGTTGGCGCTGTCGAAACACAGCTGACCTATCCGGACCCCAGCGAAAGACCTCCTCTAAAGGTGGCTCTTGATGGAATGCGGGGAGCCATCGCCAAGGCTCTGCAATATTCCAAGAGCACCATTCCCCACTTCTATACGACGATTGCCATTGATGTCGGGGAAGCGCTGGCGCTGAAGAGCTCCCTGGCTGAAACCGGCATACGGGTAACCATCAATGATCTCGTCCTGCGAGCCTGCACCCTGGCCCTCGTGGACGAACCCGGGGTGAACTGCCGGGTTTCTGATGACCACATTGAGTACCCTGAAGACATCAACCTGGGAATCGCGGTCGGTAATGATGAAGGCCTGGTGGTGCCCGTCGTGCTCGGAGCCCAGGGGTATGATCTCGCGGGGCTTGCCGCGCAGACCAGCAAGGTCATTGAACAGGCCCGTGCAGGGAAATTGACAGGTGCCGGGCAGGGCACCTTCACGATCTCCAATCTCGGCATGTTCGGGATTGAATCCTTCACCGCCATCATCAATCCCCCCGAGGCCGCCACCCTCGCCGTGGGAGGTATTCACCAGCAGCCCGTGAGCGTCAGCGGGGAGGTCATTACAAGGCCCATCCTGAGGGTAACCCTGTCCTGTGACCACCGGGCGATCGATGGCTTCATCGCTGCCCGCTTCCTCTCACGCATCAGGTTCCTGCTTCAGACCGCAAGACTCTGATACAAAGCGGCCCTCAAGCACCCGGCTCCAGGCTGTCTTCACAGAGCCTTCCAGCAGCAGCCCCCTTGACGACCTGGAGCTTCACCCCCAGGCTGCTCTCGAGCTCCTCGTGAACCAGCTGGCGAAGGCGCTTCGGCGTGGGCACCTCTGCAACAGGCAACTCCCTGGCAAGGCTCGTCACGCCGGCATCTGAAATACCACAGGGAACGATAGCGCCGAACCCTTCGAGACTGTTCTGAAAGTTGAGCGCAAAGCCATGCGATGTAACCCAGCGGGTGCAGCGAACTCCCATCGCCGCGATCTTTCTCGGCGGAGATCCTGCAACCCAGACTCCCGTCCTCCCCCCAATGCGAAAGCCCTCGATACCAAGCCGAGCGAGGACCCCGATAATCCCCTCCTCGAGCTTTCTGAGGTAAAGGTGAATATCCTTCCGGCACTCCCCGCTGCCGAGATCGACAATCGGATAGCCGACCAGCTGCCCCGGTTCGTGACAGGTGATGTCCCCTCCCCGTGGAGTCTCAACTACGTCTACCCCCCGGTCTTCAAGCTCACTTCCGGTTTGCAGGAGGTTCCCCGTACCACCGGATGTCCCCAGGGTAATGGTCGGAGGATGTTCCAGTAACCAGAGCAGATCGCCCACTTCCCCCCGCTGGCGCAAGATCACCAGGCGTTGCTGCAGATCGAGCGAATTCCGGTAATCAACCAGCAAACTTTCAGAAGTCCCTGTGCAGTTAGCATGAACAACCATAGCTAGTTATGATATCATGAAACGATTATTCCCTGAATGCGCCAACCGAAGACAAGTGCAGGTGCATTCAACCCACTTTCTCAGGACTCCAGGTAATAAAAGTGGCCGAAAAAGGCAAAAAACAGGAAGACCCCGGCCTGAAACAGGATGACTCCCCGAATCCGGCGCGCAAACCGCGGCTGAACCTCTTCCAGATCGGCCTCATTATCATGCTCGCGGTGATCATGCTGAGCATCTTCCTCTCGGAGAACCAGAAAGAGATCACCCTGAACCAGTTCATGGAGCATCTCGACCAGAAGGGCCACGTCCACTGGATCAGGGCAGAAGAGGAAAAATACGTCGGGACCATGACCATCCCCACGGACTACGAGTCGGCCACGGTCCCGGTTGAACCCTCCGTCGACGACAAAAAAGAAGGCAGCCTTAAAACCGCTCCCTTCGGACGCCCCCTGCCAAGAGGCAAAACCTTCTCCTTCAGCGTCACCAAGACAAGGAACACAGATACTGACGCGAAGATCTTCAATAAAGTATTGGCCCAGGAGATCCCTACCCAGCCCACAGTCTCAAGTGGTTTGTGGAATATGCTTTTCTGGGTGTTCCCCTTCTGCCTGATTATCTTCCTCTGGATCATGATGATGCGCCAGTCCGGCCAGCTCGGACGAACCGCCATGAGCTTCGGGAAAGCGAAGGCCAAGATGGCAGGTGAGTCCGATGACAAGGTCACCTTCGACGATGTCGCGGGCTGCCCGGAGGCCAAGGTCGAGCTGATGGAAGTCGTCGATTTCCTCAAGGCCCCCGGGAAATACCAGACCCTTGGCGGAAGGATGCCCAAGGGCATGCTCCTCGTTGGCCCCCCGGGAACCGGTAAAACCCTGATGGCCAGGGCTGTTGCCGGCGAAGCGGCCAGGCCGTTCTTCCAGCTCAGCGGATCAGAATTCGTCGAGATGTTCGTCGGAGTAGGAGCTTCCCGTGTACGCGATCTCTTCGAGCAGGCCAAGAGCAAGGCTCCCTGCATTGTTTTCGTGGACGGGCTGGACGCAGTAGGCCGCCATCGCGGCGCGGGCCTCGGGGGAGGTCACGACGAGAGAGAACAGACCCTGAACCAGTTGCTGGTTGAGATGGATGGCTTCGACACCACCTCGGGAGTGGTCTTCCTGGCTGCAACCAACCGTCCCGATGTCCTCGACCCGGCCCTCCTCAGGCCCGGAAGATTTGACCGCCAGGTGGTTGTCGATGCCCCCGACCTCGAGGGCCGCAAAGCAATCCTCGGAGTCCACGCCAAGAACAAGGTCCTTTCTGAAAACATCGATTTCGGATTGATCGCCGCGAACACCTCGGGCTTCACCGGCGCTGACCTCGCGAACCTCCTCAACGAGGCGGCGCTCATGGCCGCCAGGAAAGACGCTTCCGAGATCACCCAGGCGGATCTGGACGAGGCTGTTGAGCGTGTGATTGCCGGGCCGGAACGCCGAAGCAGGAAGCTCGGAGGAGAAGAGCTGAAGAAGGTCGCCTACCATGAAGCCGGCCATGCCCTCGTTGCAGCGCTTTGCGAGAACGCCGATCCAGTGAGAAAAATATCGATCATCCCCCGGGGGCATGCTGCCCTGGGATACACCATGCAGACCCCCGAAGAGGACCGCTACCTTACAAGCAAGCCCGACCTCCTCGACAAGCTCAAGGGACTCATGGCCGGGAGGGCTTCTGAGCTGCTTATATTCGAAGAGCTCTCCACAGGTGCCGGTAACGACCTTGAACGCGCAACACAAATTGCCAGGAGCATGGTCTGCCGCTTCGGCATGAGCGACAAGCTCGGACCTGTTGTCTACGGCAGGGAAAACCAGCAGGTTTTCCTTGGCAGGGACATGACCCAGGAGGACAGGAACTACAGCGATAGTGCGGCCCAGGAGATCGATGGCGAGATCAGGCACCTGCTCGATGACGCCAACGATGAAGCCATGAGGATCCTCGAGGAGAACAGGATCTGCCTCGACCGTATCGCAGAAACCCTCCTGGAGAAAGAGGTCATGCAGGGCGAAGATCTCGACGCTCTCCTGGCGGAGGTACTCGGTAAAGATGGCTTCCCCCGAGCCAGTCGCAGGTCCCAGGCCACCACAGAGAGGCCACCCCTGCCGGAGACCCAGCCGAGCGACTCAGAAGAGACCAGCAGTCCAGCTGCCTGATCCTGGCTCGCTCCAGCCACTTCCTCAAGCCACGTCCAGGGCTGGTTCAGATGGCCTCGGAACCTCGTTCGCCCGTCCTGATGCGGATGACATCTTCGAGCGGCTGTACAAAGATCTTTCCGTCTCCGATGCTACCTTCAGGCCCGCTTCGCCCACCGCGAATGATCGCCTCGATCGTCGGCTCAACGAATTCCTCGTTAACAGCGATATCGAGCCGGACCTTAGGCAGCAGGTTTACCTCGTACTCATGGCCCCTGTAGACCTCGGTGTGCCCCTTCTGCCTGCCGAGCCCCTTGACATCGCCTACGGTCAGACGGAACACCTCGACCTTACTCAGTGCTTCCTTGACGGCCTCCAGCCGCGCGGGCTGGACAATTGCGGTTATCAGCTTCATCTGATCCTACTGTGTCCTTATGAAAATCCCCGAGACCAACTAAACCCGTTTCGACGAGTCGGAACTGCTATGGCCAGTACTTGAATACCTGCAACAACATAATCATATCGCGAGATCTGAGCAAGTCATTTACCATCGGTATGTGAGGACATCTTAACCCTGGCTATCAGCTCTTTCTCGATCCGGGACATACGCTCCTTGTCCTCGATTTTCTTCCCATCCGCATCAAGGACGTAGAAAACCCCCCGGGCACGGCTGGCGGTTGTAGCGATCTTGGCCGCCCTGATATCGAGCCCAAGCTGGCTGAGAACACTTGCCTCATCATGTAACAGGCCCGTTCGGTCTCCCGCGTTGACCTCGACGACGGTGCAGACATCGGAAACCGCATTGTCGTATTTTACCGACGGCCCGTAGAGCGGGCGTGAGCGTTTCAGCAAGGGGCTGTAGCGGTTCGTCTTCAGCCACTGCCCGATCAGGGCCTCAACATTCTCATCTCCTGAAGTCACAGCCTCCAGCTTCCTGCGAATATTCGCTATCCGGGCTTTGACAGGCAATCCTGTCTCGTCCGCCACCTCAACATGAAAGAGATCGACCGCAATCCCGTCACTGCGTGAAAAGACCCTGGCGCCGAGTACATTCAGTCCCTCGGAGTACAGAACGCCCGTGATGTCAGAGAACAGCCCCGAACGGTCCCACCAGCAGATCGTGATCTCATGGAAGTCCAGGAAGCTGTCCTGGCGGACCTGGGCTCTTGAAGTCTCCTCCAGGTTCGCCACCATGTCGAGGTGGACCAGCATCCTCTCAGGGACGATCTCCCGCCTGTAAGAAGGCGTGCCGATCGAATCACAATGACTCTTCACCCGCGCACAGGCATCCGGGTCGAGTCCGGAGGCGGCAAGCACCTCATCGAAATTCTGCTCCAGCACTCCTCCTGAATTCATGTACTCCAGCGTTCGCTGGTAGAGATCAGAAAGCTGAGCTCCTTTCCAGCCGGTCCAGACACCGGGGCCGACACTGCTGATGTCCACGTAGGTCATCAGGTAGAGCATCTTCAGCCTCTCCTCCGTGCCCACCAGGCGAGCAAAAGATTCAACCACCCCATCTTCTGAATAATCCTGCCGCTCCGAAACCTTGGACATCCGCAGGTGGCGGTAGACAAGGAATTCAACCGTGTCGATCGTTTCCTCGGCCAGGCCGAATCGTTCGCAAATCAGGCCGGCTATATCCGAGCCGCTGACCTCGTGGTCGCCTTCGAAGGCCTTTCCTACATCGTGCAGAAGAAGGGCCAGTCGAAGCGGAACGAGATCCCCCAGGCTCTCAAGGATCTCCCGAAACTCCCTCTCTTCCTTACCGGCGTCCTCTCTGCGCAGGGAGTCCAGTTTTTCGAGTGTTCTCAGGGTGTGCTCCTCAACCGTGTAATGATGATGCCCACCGAAATTAACCAGGCCCTCCATCCTGGAGAACTCGGGTATGATCCTGCCGAGCACATCGGTACGGCGCATCCCCCT
>JAYGDV010000543.1:0-2823 GCA_046582735.1 Planctomycetota bacterium | reverse complement strand
GTAAGCCCCCCGCTCTCATCCTCGATTCTCTGCTGCAGCTCACTCGCCAGGACCTCTCCCGCCCCGTAACCTGCGGCATCAAACCTGCCCTGGGCAGCAGACAGCCGCGACGCGGTCAGATCGAGGAAGGCCTCGTCGATCGACAACGGCTCCACCAGGGGTGTGTATTCTTCGAAAATCGAGAAAACCTGGCGCGAGGCCTCGGCGTATCTCTTCAGCCGCGGACGGAGAAAAACCGCCTTCGGGCAGAGGCGGACCGCCTGGGCGGCCGGCATCGCGCTGTGCAAACCGAACTCGCGGGCGGCATAGTTGGCCGTCGCGACGACTCCACGGCCCTCGGGCGTCCCCCCCACCACGACAGGCAGGCCCTTCAGCGAGGGGTCGTCCAACTCCTCCACGGAGCAATAGAAGGCATCCATATCGACATGGATGATCGTTCGCCTCGGTTCCGGCACAGGCTCCTCTCGGCTTTTCTGCGATGGGTCTTTTTTGATGGACACCCGGAGCGCTGTTTTTCTAAACTGTGCGGCCGCGCTCCTTCGCCGGAGTGCATTTTATGCACGGTAAGGTAAACAACAAGAAGACTTGGAAATACCAGGGCCTCTCCAGGCGGTAAAACGCCGATGAGAGTCCAGGAGAACCGACCAGGAGATACTATGCCTCTCAATGAAGGCCTGAACAGGAAGCTCAGATTCGCCCTTGTAGGCGGTGGACAGGGATCATTCATCGGACGCGTTCACTCGATCGCCGCGCAGCTCGACGGCCGCGCCGAGCTGGTCGCCGGTGCCCTCTCATCGGACCCCCAGAGAGCGAAGGACTCCGCCGGGGACTACGGCATCGCACAGGAGAGAGCCTACGGATCCTACCAGGAGATGATCGCCGGGGAGCTCGCCCTCGATGAATCCGAGCGCATCGATTTCGTTTCGATCGCCACACCGAACCACACCCACTTCGAGATCGCCAAGGCCGCGGTAGAGGCCGGCTTCAACGTCGTCTGCGACAAGCCCCTGACCTTCAACCTCGCCCAGGCAGAAGAGCTCGCGGCTCTCGTCCAACAGCACAAGGTTGTCTTCGCCGTCACCCACAACTACACAGGCTATCCGCTGGTGCGCCAGGCCAGGGAGATGGTCCAGTCCGGCGAGCTGGGAGAGATCCAGGCGATCCGGGCCTCCTATATCCAGGGCTGGCTTCGCAGTCGCCTCGAAGAAGAGGGCCAGAAGCAGGCAGCCTGGAGAACCGACCCGGCCAAGAGCGGAGCGGCCGGCTGTTTCGGAGATATCGGCACACACGCCTACAACCTTTTAAGATTTATCAGCGGAGTCCTCCCCGAGGAGGTTTCCTGTACCCTGAAGATCTTCGCCGAGGGCCGGCTACTCGATGATTACGGAACGGCTGTCATCAAGATGGAAAACGGTGGACTGGCAACCGTCACCGCCTCCCAGATCACCCATGGCCGTGAAAACGATGTTGCCATCGAGATCGACGGAACCGAGGGAGCCATTTCATGGAGGCAGGAAGAGCCCAACAAGATGATCGTCCGCAAAAACGGTGAGCCCCACAAAATCTATACCCGTGACCCGAACCACCCCAACGCCAACGACTCGCAGGTCAATGCCTGCCGGCTACCGGGTGGACACCCCGAGGCCTTCTTCGAGGCCTTCGCCAATGTCTACACCGCCGCCTTCGATGCGATGATCGCGAGGGCGGGCGGAGAGGATTTCGAGATGACCAACACGGTCTACCCGAACGTCCACGACGGCGCGGAGGGAATGCATTTCATCGAGCAGTGCGTGGCGAGCTCAGCCCGGGACGCCGCCTGGCTGCCGATGAAGCACGGCCTCGCGCGCCGCTGATCTCCCCAGGCGCGAATCCATTCAGCATACAACCCCGGCCCCGGACGATTTTGAATCAAAGGTGTAATCCAGATGTCTCTCGGTGAAATTCTTCTTACTGCTAATGAAATCCAGAAATCCTTCGGCGACCGGACGATTCTCAAGGACACCTCGTTCACGATCCATGACTCCTCCCGCATAGGCGTCATCGGGCCGAATGGTACCGGCAAGTCGACCTTTATGCGCATCCTGGCCGGTGGAGACACGGAATTCAGCGGCGAGCTGAAGCATGCCCCCAACATCCGGATCGGCTATATCGAACAGGAGCCGACCCTCGACAACGAAAAAAACTGCCGCGAAAACGTCGAGATGGGGCTCGAGCGCATTCGAGCCCTCATCGACAAGTACAACGATGTCTGCGCCGACTACTCGAACCAGGACGACGTTGTTGCCCAGGAAAAGCTGATGGAGAAGATGGGCCGGATCCAGGAGGAGATCGAGCTGGTCGATGGATGGGAGTGGGAACACCAGCGTGACGTGGCGATGGAGGCCCTGCGCGTCCCGGACCCTGACACCCCGGTTTCCACCATGAGCGGAGGCGAGCGGAGGCGGGTGGCCCTTTGCCGGGAGCTGATCTCCTGCCCGGAGCTCCTGATCCTAGATGAGCCGACCAACCATCTCGACGCGGCAACGATTGAATGGCTGGAGGCCTTCATCGACAAATACCCCGGAGCAGTCGTCATGGTGACCCACGACCGCTACTTCCTCGACAATGTCGCCAATTTCATGGTCGAGCTCGAGAACGGAACCCTCTCCATCTACGAGGGCAACTACTCGAATTATCTAGGGCTGAAAGACAAGCGACTGGAGCACCAGGCTCGCAGTGAAGGCCGGCGCCGGAAAATCCTTCAGCGGGAACTTGCCTGGCTCAACAGCACCCCCTCGGCGAGGACATCCAAGAGCAAGGCACGGGTGAAAAACTACAACCAGC
>JAYGDV010000518.1:0-5293 GCA_046582735.1 Planctomycetota bacterium | reverse complement strand
GGGAACCTTGCGGCTGGCGATCACAGCACCCTTCGCAGTGTCGATGACCTTCAGGCGGCCGTCCTTGTGAACGGCATAGAGGCGGCCGTTGCCGGCCAGCGCCAGGGCGTGGATGTCGTTATAAAGCTGGGTCCCGTACTTCACCTTCTTCTGCTTTTTGAGGGCGGGAGTAAAAACATCGACGGTCCACTTGGAGCCGGCTGCGACCCTGTGAGTCCTGAAGGGTTTCTTGCCATCCCGCGCATCTCGGCCGGCCTGCCAGCCGGTGATCCACTTGCCGTTGAATTTCTTTACGGCCTTTGCATCAAAATCACGCCGGAAAATGTCCGTGCTGCCGTTGAGTTCACCGTAGACCTGCCCATCACGGAAGACGACCAGGGGCCGCCGGGGCGCCGCGCCCTTGAAGCGGTCCTGGTGGCGGGCGCCGTAGGTCCAGGAGCCGCGCGGTACCCAGACAGCTCCGCCCCCGGTATCGAGCTTTGCGAAGGCGTTCCACTTATCAACGGAAACGAGCTTCCCGGCACTCGAAAGAATCCAGCGGGACATGGCGATGCCTTTACCCTCTGCATGAATAATGTCAACCGGATCAAATTCCAGCCCGGAATTCTCATAGAAACCCGTATAGGGATTCTTACCGGTTGGATCGCCCTTCTGCGGCATTTCATCGAGGCGATGGACCCAGCGCTTCTCACCTGTCAGCGGATCAACCGCGAATACCAGCACCCCTCCATCGGCAAGCTGCTGGCGCCCGGCAACGAAGTAGGCTGTTTTCCCCCTGACCATCACAGAGCCTGGAACCGGCCAGGGACTCTCCACCTGCCCGTAGGCAACGATCCTCTCATCTACCGGGGAAGCTCGAAACTCCCAGGCGAGCTCGCCGGAATCAGCGTGCAGGGCGTAGACATAGCCGGCATGACAGCCAAAGAGCGCCAGGCCGCGGTAGATTGTCGGTGGCGTATCCACGCGCCCGCGGGCGGTATAGCGCCATTGCTCTTTGCCATCGCCAACTGAGAGGGCGATCACCTCATGCGCATCGGGGCGTGAGACAAAAACCCGGCCGCCGGAAATTACCGGTGCGCTGATCGGGCCCTTCACGTAGGGGTTCTCTTTCCAGTCAAACAGGATCGGTCCACCGGGTAATGAACCTGCCTCTGCAAGCTTTGATGTCCACTTCGTGGTTAGCTTCCGGGGCCCATTTCCTGCGGAGCTGCCACTTCGCCAGGGGTCGCCTCGATAGGTCGGCCAGTCGGAGGCCGCCACTGCCACGCCGCCGGCATCTCCAGCCGGCTTCCCCCTGGTGAGAGGGAAGCTGATCTTTTCAACCGGCAGCTTCACCGGGTTCTTCGGATTGGGCGAGGCCGGGGCCATGGCCACGAACCCGCGCAGCATCGGCCAGCAGGTGCAATGCTTTGGAGTCGTATAGATCAGTCCGTTCGCGGGCACCCAGCCACCTTCCCTTGAGCAATTAGCCTTGGTGATGGGATTGACCTCGACCTTGCCGGTTTCCATATTGGTCAGGTCCAGCACGCCGGCGAATACGTACTTGGGCGTCGCCACCGGAGGAAAGCAATGAGCGAGTCCGGCAGAGTGGGTTTTCAGGATCTTCCCGGTCTTGGGGTCGATGGATGAAACCTGTACGGGCACCCTGGTCTCCTTAACCTTGCCATCCTTCTTTTTCGCGGTATTCTCCCGCCCTCCGTGAAGGACCCAGAGATCATCGCCTGAGAACATCGCCCGGGCCTGGCGCTTGTGGTTCATCCCGGGAGAGAAATTCATCTCCCAGGTCAGCTTTCCTGTTTCAGAAGAGAGCAAGTGGATCGCATTGCCGAGGTTGTGATCGCTCAGCGAGGAGACCTCGTAGACGACCTGCCCGTTGTGCATAACGGTCCGGTAGACCTTGGAAAGCCAGGAGAAGTCTGTCCGGTTCCACTTGAGCTTGCCGGAATAGAGATCGACGGCAAAAGCCTCGACGGCTTCGCCCCGCTTGGTGCGTCCGGAAATATAGGAAACCGTCTCAGAGTCGGCGGCAAGGTTGCGGGCATCGCCGGCCTGGCGGGCCCAGAGCTGCTTCCCGGTCTCGGTACTGAAGGCTCGCACGCCCCGGGAACCGCTGACCAGCACTACGTCGAGGTGCTGGATCAATTCCATCGAACGTTCAGACCCGGGATATTCACGAATGACTTTGCCGGTGGCCGCATCGAGCGCCGCGATCTTTCCATTGACGAAGGCGAAGAGGTATTTTTCCGAGGCGACCGGCCGGGCGCGGCTGTAGGAGAGCCGGGGCAGGTTAAAACCCGGATCGTTCAATTTGCCATTCAGGAGATCCCGATGCCAGAGCCTCAACCCATTGAAGCTGTCACGGGCAAGAACGCCGCCATAGAAGTTCCGGCCGCCATCTGTGATGAGGCCCTCGACCTCCGACATCGCCGCTGCTACCCAGCGAACCCGCTCAGGAGGCCCCACCGCGGTATCAAGCGATACTGCGTTCCCACTGGCGCCGTGACGTGCATGGGACCAGGTGTCCATACTTTTCGGCCAGGGCTTTCGGGCAACAAGGGAACCGTCATCCTTTTTCTTAATCAGCTCGAACCCGGCGGCCTTCAGCCCGGCCTCATCCAGTCCGGAACCGGCCGTGGCCACGAGGGCTGCGCGCGGCGTGAGGACCCGGACGATCTCTCTAAGAGATACCCGTCCCGGAGCATGTACCCGGATTGCGTTTACCACGTTCTCTGTATAGGGCAACAATACCGGATCCGGCAGGGTCTCAGCGGAAACGAGACCGTAGATCCCGGCAGCCTTCAGAGCTGCACGGGCTTTCTTTACCTTTGCGGGGTCAGGATCCAGTACGTGAACGACATACCTGCCCGTACGCCCGAGGCCAAGAACAACGCCGGTCTCAGCCGCACCGAGCTGAACGACAAGCCCTCCGTGGACATCGCCGATGGTGACTGGATCCCCAGCCCCGACTGACCCGCCCCACGAACAGGCGAACAACACACTGCTGATGCAGATATTTCTGATGGTTCTCATACTCTTCAGGGTATTGCATGGCCGCTACCGCGTCAATCAGCAGAACCCCGGCAACCCGGACCCGGCTGAAACCAATCACCTGGCTTCCCGGATAAACCGGATGAGATCGGCGAGGTCGCCGGGAGCCAGGTCCCTCTCGAGGCCAATCGGCATGAAGGAAGTTCCCATCGACTTGAACTCGACGATGTCGCCGCGAAGGATGTCCATCTTCTTCCCATCGGCCCCCACCAGGCTGAGCTGCGTTCCGGTTTCGCTCGTGACCATGCCGGAGAAGGTCCGGCCATCCCGGGTCGCAGCAGCATAGAGGCCGAAGCGGGCTTCCACCGCGGCATTCGGATCGATGATCGACTGCAGGAGAAACTCACCGGTTTTATTGCTGAGGGCGGCGAGGTTCGGACCCGTCTCCCGGCCGATGCCGCCGAGCTTGTGGCAGGCTGCGCAGATTTTCTCGAAGATCACGCGGCCCTTGCCGGCGTTCCCCTCAAGCTCAAGGGCAGGCCGGTACTTTTTCAACACCGCCAGTCGATCGGGCGATGCCGGCAGCAGCTGTTGAACGCGCTTTTTGATCCCGGAACCCAGGGCTCCCAGGCGCTGGCGGGTGGAGCTGTCCAATTCTCCCGGCTTGACCTTCCCTCCCTCTACCGCATCAAGCAGCCCGGCGGCCCATTCCTTTCGCCCCAGGACCCGCCCCAGGATCTCGGCGCGCAAACCCGGTCCATAGCGGGGCCAGTCTTTCAGCAGCAGCTCGATACTGGTGACCCGCCGTACAGCGGCGGCCTGGATATCAAAAGATTCCGAAGCGCTGAGCAATCTCCGCAAAGGAATACCAGCCCGCCCGGGTATGCGGTTGAGAAGGCCGATCGCGGCAACCCGCAGATCCCCCGCAACCGAACGGTCGAAGGCCAGCGCCTCTGCGGTTTCAACGACATCCAACACCGCGGCGGGCGCTGAACGCGGATCCGCCTTCTCCAGCCAGGCGCCTGCGAGCCTCAGCCGGACCTCGGTCTTCGCTCCCGGCAGGTAGCGCTCCAGGATCTCCGCAGCCTCCCTGCCTTTCTTCCAGGCAACAGCCTGGACTGTCAACCTGGCGAAAAGAGCCGGGGATTCCAGCGACGACTCCAGGGCAGGAATTACGTTTTTTGAGTCGAGGGAGCTCATCGCGGCGGCAGCTATCCAGGGATCCTTGTCGACGGCGAACCTGGCGATATCAGCTCCACCCCTGGCCGAGACAGCCAGTTCGAGACGCACTGCCGGATCACTGTCTTCAAGCCCTTCAAGGAGGGATGGAGCAATCGCCGCGCTGAGGCGAACAGCCTGCCTGCGCACACCGGGGTGCGAATCCTTCAGGGCCACCTCAAGAGTGGGAGCATCGAGCTGCCCGATGCCAGCGAGCGTACACAAGGCATGCAGCCTGCCCAGGGCGCCCCGACTCACTCGAACCACTCGTCTCAACCCGCCAGCCACCTTCCTTCCCCCGTTTTGAACAAGCTCCTGCTGGGCTGCGTCCCGAACCCATCCGTTGGGATGCTCGAGGTAGTTAACCAGGGCCGCCGGGCCGGCATCCTGCAGCTTCGGCCACACACGAGGACCGGGTTCGGCGGGGAATACCCTGTAGATCCTTCCATGCTTCTGTCCATGGCGAAAATAAGGCCGCAGTTCATCCTGGCCGTTTTTCGGCAGCCACTGCGGGTGCTCGATCATGTAGCGGTACATATCGACCACCCAGAGCGCTCCGTCGGGGCCTGTTCGAACCATGACCGGGCGGAACCAGCGATCCCTGGAGGCGATGAAGTCGACCTTGCTCTCAGCCGGGTCACGCCTGGCTGAGAAGGTGACTCCTTTCCTTGAGATAATATTGTGCTGCACAACATTGTGGAACGGTTCGCAGGTGAAGGCGTGCTGGTCGCTGCCCCGGGGGAAGAGAAGCTCGTCGCGATAGACCATGCCGGAGCAGGCGGAGGTGAAGCGGCCGGACTGCTCGAAAGAGTGAAAGCGTTTCTGCGGCGACTTGGCGGTGTAAACACGTGGGTTGGACGGTCTCACCACCTGGTTCTTCGGATTGGGTGATACGAAGTAGGGGTTCCTGCGCAGGTGGTGGTCGCGCAGGACATAATGCCATAGTGGATGACTGTTCTGGACACCGAACCAGTTTCCCCAGTCATCACGATTCCTGCCGAACTGCGAAGGCCCTGACTGCGGGTCCATCAACCCGGGCCCGGGACGAATACGAAAATCCCGGCTTCCAAGCACGATGGTTTCTCCT
>JAYGDV010000455.1:0-15432 GCA_046582735.1 Planctomycetota bacterium | reverse complement strand
GAATCGCCGCGATTGCCAAAACGCTGCGGACCGAAATAATTTGGAAGCCCCAATTCCTCGATTTGTTCCAGGATTGGCTTCGCGAGCTCAGCGGCATCCTCTGACACTCCGCGAATACGAATTCTGAATTGATTCCCCCTCAGATGCCCCAGCCGTAATTTGTTCCGATGCCGTTGAGCTGAAAGAATCCGTATGTTTTTGAATTCGAGAGCGAGAACATCCTCAACCCCTACCCCCCCCAGGCTGACCATCTGCCTGGTGATTCCCTTGCGATCCTTCAGCCCTGCGTAACCGAAGTCCTTCTGCGGACGCCCGAGACGGTGCGAAAAATGACGAATCGCCTCAGAGGTAGAAAGGTCGCGCTTTTCTATGAGGAAATAAACATGCTCACCCTCTCCACAGGGCTGATAAAGTGCGATTTCCTCTACGAGGAAATCTTCCAGTTCCTCGCGAATTCTTCCACCGATCCCCGGGAAATCTGAGCTCAGGTAAGTGTGCGGCAAGCCTATCATCGGGGTCATAGTGCCACCACAGGCACATTGAATCAAGAAAGCATGGGAATGCCCCATCGCGGTTTACGATTTTCTCCGGCACCCGGGTACCTTGTTTGCAGGAACCTGTAATACCGGTCCCTGCAGTCCGATTATCCACTGCCCCTGAGTGGAAATAGGCCGAATTTACATGATACAATCGCGAGTCGAACCTCAGCTGCAGAGAGGCCACCGGCAGGGGTGCCGTGTAACGGTTTTCAGTCGGTGGCGGCCCTCCCTGTAGCAGAGAGAACAATCCAATACCACCAACCAACTTTCACCTTATGTGGAGTCTTAATACCGAAATGCTGAAGAAACTAGCTGAATGCAATGCCGTGCGCCCGGGTCTCGTTCTCGTCCTGGCATCGGTGATCGTCCTGGCCAATATTGGCCAGGTCTCCTCGCAGCAACAGGGCACTGCGAAAACCAAGGCCTCCCAGGCCGAAAAGGCGAGCCCCGACAAGAGCAAGGGGCCCTCGAAAAGACGGTATTTCCTGAAACCTCCCCCGAAGAATTTCACGGCGCCCACCTTGAGTTTTAACGAACCCGTATTTGACTGGGGCTCGGTTCTCCAGGGCGAAGTGGTCATCCACGAATTTCAGCTGAAAAATACGGGAGGCTCGCCCCTCAAGGTCGAGCGTGTCAAGCCCGCCTGTGGTTGCACTACGGTTGATTTCGACAAGGTTATCGCCCAGGGTGCCAGCGGCAAGATAACGCTGAGGGTCGACACCAAGAAATTCTCCGGGACTGTCCGTAAGACAGCCGAGGTGTACAGCAATGCGAGCAAAATCTCCCAGCGCCTCACGATGACGGGAAAAATTGAGCTGGCTGTTGAGATCGAACCCAGGCTGCCTCGAATCCAGGTGGTGAAGGGTGTCCCCGTCAAGCCTATCTCCATTACCCTCAAGAAAGCCGCAAGCTATGCGTTCAAGGTCAACAAGGTGACCACCAAGAGCGAAGTTGTCGACGTCACCATGAAGACGATCGAAGAGGGCAACCTGTATGAACTCACAGTGACTCCCAAGCTCGATAAGGCCGACTCTCGCAAGTACCACTACGCAGAGATCAACGCCAACGTAACTGTCAAAGATAAGAGCTTTGACCTTCCCGTCCGGGTCTCGATCACCGTCAAGGAGCGCATCGAAGCGAGTCCCCCATCGGTTTACTTCAGTCGCAGAGATACCGACAAGCTTGGTAAACAACCCGCGCCACCGAGCAAGCAGCTGACGATCAAGAGTCTTGATCCTTCCCATAGTTTCAAGATCACCAACATCGAGCTCCTGAACGCTACCCTTTCCAGGAAAGGTGAGCACTTCACCACCAAGCTCGAACCTGTCACTGAAGGCAAGGAATACAAGCTGACCGTGGCTTATGCGAAGAAGGCCAAGGCCGGAACGCGCAGGGTCATTGAAAAGATCAGGATTTCCACCGATGACCCCATTCGGAAGGAAATCATGATCAACGCGACTGCCTCGCTGGGAACGACTACCTTGAAAAGGAACTTTGGTTCCACCAAGAAGGTAACCAGCGGCTCAACAAGCCCTGCTGCCACTCCCAAGCCCAAGGTCGTCGGCCCGATTCCTCCTGCCCCCAAGGGAGGCTCGAAGTAAGGCTCCGGCTGAAAACCGCTCAACTGTGAAATCTCCAGGGAGCCGGAATCTTTCCGGCTCCTTTTCACAGATGAAGGAACCCTCAATAATCCTGTACTGCAGGCACCGTCAGGGACGTTCGAGGCGGAACTCTCCCTTGTTGGAATCAACGCTGTACCTGAAATTATTCAGGAAGTTCAGGCCGAGCAGGTTGAGACTTCGCCCATTGGTGTCAGGAAGGACGATCACCGGCAGGTTGTGGACTGCGTAGCCCTGCAGTGACACCGAGCCGAGACGAATTCTCCTGACCTGCATCCTGCCGGCCGCAGTGGTGACGTTAACACGTTCACCGCGCTCATAGGCATAGCCGAGTTTCCTCGCGAGCGACTCGGAGATGGCCGTATAGCTCGCCCCTGTATCTATTATAAAGCTTTCCTCGATGCGGCCATCGATCGCTATTTTCGCCCTGAGAGAAAGGGCTCCTTCCGGAATAGGGATCACCACGGCTCCCCTGCTCGAGAGAATGTCATCGATCCTGCCCAGCAGAATATCCGATTTCGGGGCAAGAGATGAATCAAGTTGTTTCGCCTCCTCCAGCAAACGGATCGCATCAGCATAAATTCCCCACTCCTGGTAGAGCTGCCCAAGGTTGAACCGCATGATGGCAGATTCAGGCAGTTGTTCGATGCCATCGATGTAGGCCAGCTCAGCCTGGCGGGCGTCTCCCACCTTCAGGGCCTTACGTGCAAGCTCGTGGTAGGCCCCTTCCAGCATGGGGACGATACTCCTGGAACTCTCGAGCTCCCGGACCTGCAACAGGGCCTCGATGGTTTCCCGGGTCAACTCCAGCTCCGCACAAACCTCGGCCAGCTTGAACCAGAGGATTCCATCCCGCCCGAACATCTCCAGGCCGCTCCTGGCTGTTTCTGCCGCCTCTTCAAAGCGCCTGCGGTTCTGCAGGCGCCCTACCTCGCCGAGATAACTCTCTCTCAGCATGACCAGCAACCTGTCAAGACGAACGGCCTCGATATTTTCCAGGTGTCCGCGCTCAAGTGCCTGTTCCAGGACCCTGATGGCATCCGCCCAGTGCTTCTTGCGATAGTTTGTACGCGCCTGCTCCTCCAGGTCGTCAAAGGTGCCTTCGTAGATCCGGATCGTATTCTCGGCTACCGTACCACTGATCGGTTCCAGGAGGGCCTCCCGGGAAAAAACACCGGCCGGATCGACAAAAACACGCAGACCCCGGGGACGGGTGGGAATGGTGCGTCGCGGGATCCCCACAACATTATCGATAAGCGGGCGGCAAAGTCCCAGGACCTCTCCAGATTTCGAAACTGCCAGGAAAGACTCCGCGTCGATTCCGGAAGAATCTTCCAGGAGGATTCCGGAGTGGCCATCAGCCGAGGTGTAAAAAACTTCAGCGATCCTTACCAGGAGGCGCGCAGAGAAGCGCCCCTCGTAAACCTTTATCTCCTCTTCATTGGCAAGCTCCTGCCGTTTTTCCCGGGACAGGATGTCCAGGGCCGGCAAGCGGTTCGGGGTCCTCGCCAGGCGGAGAAGTGCGAGATCTGCAGGCTGGTTGTAGCGGATAATTCCGGTGACCGGGATGCTCCCCCTGATTCCCTCGCGCCGGCAGCTCACCTTGTAGACCCCGAGCAGGGGGCTGTAACGGCTCAGCAGCACTCCATCGGAATGAACCACAACGGCCGGCAGCTCCCTTGCGGGCGTCCCTTCCTTGTCAAAGAGCACAAGGGTCGCCAGGGAGCGCCCGACATCCACCCGCCGGGGCTGCGGATTCGAGGGAGTAACCTCGCCTATTGAAACGGGTCCGGCTGCCGGAGCAGGCGGCTTGCCGGTAGCCGGGCGCTCAGCAGGCGGGCTGCTCTTTCCTGGAACGGGTGGCCCCTTCACCACAGACTTCGGCGCCAAAGGAACCGCATCAGGATCGACTCCCTCCCTGTCCATCAGAACCCACACCGCCAGCGCCACCAGGGCAGCGAAGAGAATCGCTGTATGAGGCAATCCCCAGCCCCCCCGGCCTTTCACGCCGGTCGGCTGGCCACACTGGCTGCAAAAAGCAGCTGAATCTTCGCTCCAGCTACTGCATGACTGGCACTGCAACATATCTTCAAGGTCCTTCCCGGTAATACCGGCGGGTATAAAAGCACCGGCTGTCCGTGCTGGCAACCGCCGGCCCCTGTACCCAGTATGCAGCACGACTGCCCGAGGCTCAAGAACACCGGGATCTTTTAATGAGGTGCAGAATCCGGGAAGGCCTAAAAACCCGCAACAGGACGCAGTTTACTGGAGCCTGTACTGTAGAATTCACGCCCGTTTCTGAGGCAGTAACCAGAGCTCTCGGTAAGAATATCCAGGGTGCGCAGGGCACCTTTAAGGCGGGGAAGAGAAATCAGCAGTGGCTTGAGAATCGAAGGCTCATCGGAATCAGGCATCAGGGTTCCAACCAGGCCCCCGACCTTGAGCAGCCAGTCGCCCGGATCAGGAATCCCTGCTCCGACTCCACTGTAAAAACTGTCGGGGGGTGCATCTGGGCCGGGAAGCCAGTTCAGCCGGCCGGCATCAGCGAGGTTCCTTGATTTTCCACCCAGGGTCTGCACCACCTTATCCAGGCCATCCCGCACTGTTGCCAGGACCAGGAAATCCCCATGGACCCCGAAGGAGAACTCGAAGCCGAGCAATCCTGATTTCAGCGAATACCGCTTCCCACCGGCTCCTTCGCCCTCTTGCCGCAGGAGCTCGAGGTTCCACTTCGCCAGGGGCTTCTGCAGGGCCGTAACAACCCCATCGATCGCCTTTGCAGCTCTCTCTCCGTCACGAACCTCGAAAAGGGCGACGCGCGGGATCCCGGCCCCCACCCCGCCTTCGCCGGGGGCGAAAACAGCCGTAGCCCTCCGTCCGGTCAGGTTACGTAATATATCGCGCTGCAGGCGAACCCCCAGCCTGGCCTGTTCACGTTCGAAATTCTCAGCGGAGTCGCCGCTGTCGGTAAGGGTGACAAGCAACTCGAGACAAAAATCATAGATACCGGAGGGATCGGTTCCCGAGGTGGCGCTGAAAGCGACCGCCTCGGCAGGAATCGCTGCGGCGAGTCCCGCCGTCGTCGATTGTCCGACAATAGCCTTCAGTAGAGGATTCTCCTTGCCCGCGCTGAGAACGGTACGTGACCTCGACTCGATGCCCGCGGCATGGAAGCTGGCAACATAATGGTATTCCTCGATCACATCGAGAATTACCGAGTCCTGCAAAACCCCCCTGGGCTGAAAAACAAATTCGAAACGGGCAGTCTCACCCGCAGGATCCCCGGCGAGTGGCTTTTTCTTCCCCGCCTCTTTCAGCTTCCCGCTGAGTTTTGCATAGTCAGCCGCTGCAATGTAACCCGGTGAAAGAGTCTCGCCCGACAGCAACTGGAAGCTCCGGCGCAACAGGGTAGCTGAAGTCGCTATGCCGACCACATTTCCCTGGGCACTGACGGCCACCTGGTCAAGCGGTTCGAGCCTGTTGTGAAGAACCGTGGTGGTCGCCCCATTGCGGATTCCAACCTCCAGCTCGTAGGTCCCCGTTGCAGCTGAAAAGGCATAGAGCAGATCGCGCAGAATCTGCAGGTCTGCGGCGCAATCTTCGCTGTCACTGCGAAACAGGAGGACAAACTCGAGCTGTCCACCCAATCCTATCCGGCTGCCGGCGGCAACCTCTGTCGACAGGATTTTCCACCATGGGAGACGCCCGAGGAGCCCCTGCCAGCGCTCGATATGGGTCTTGTAGGTCTTCCTGGCAGCTGGTGTGAAAGTCTGCGAAAGCTCGCGAAAGTAGGCCTCAAGGAAGCCCGAGCCCTCCATCGCCTGCTTAAACTGCCTGAGATAAGTGGATGCAAATCCTCCATCTGCAGCATTCTGCCAATGCAGAAAAAGAATCGACTCCTGCGGTATGCCATCAGCCAGGGATTCCGCAGCAAAACTGCCCACTGCCGGCAACTGCAGGAGAATCATGGCCGGCAGGAGCACCCGCGCTACCCGCCTGCGGAGCGCCCGCCGTGAAGCGGACACCCTCCCGGGTAAAAGACCGCACTCCCGCTGATGATCGCTCAGGAAAAGATCCATTCAAGAATCGCCTTCTGGGCATGGAGGCGGTTCTCCGCCTCCTGCAGCACAACAGACCGATTACTGTCGATGACATCATCGGTGACCACCACGTTTCTTCTAACCGGCAGGCAATGCATGAAATAGGCCCTGCGGGTACGGCTCATCATCTCGCTGTCGACCACCCAGTCCTTCAAACCGTCCCTGAGCTCCTGTTCCGCAGCCGGGTCTTCATAACGAAGCAGCGAACCCCAGGACTTGGCATAGATGACATCGGCATCTTCAGCCGCCGCGAGCCGGTCATGCACCACCCTCACGCTGCCGCCGGATTCCCCAGCGAAGCTCCCGGCCATGTTCATGATCCCTTCCTGCAGGTCGAAGGACTCCGGATGGGCCAGCGTGACATGCATTCCCATCTTGGTCATCGCCAGGAGAGCCGAGTTCGCCACGGCCATCGGCAGCGCGCGGGGATGATTCGCCCAGGTGATGGTGACCTTGCGGCCCGGGAGTTCCTGGAAAAGCTCCCGGATCGTCATCAGGTCGGCAAGAGCCTGGCAGGGGTGGTAAAGAGCCGACTCCATGTTGAAAACCGGGATCTTTGCATGCTCGAGAAAAGTCGTGAAGGTCGTATCGAGGAGATCCGCCTGCTGGTCCTCTCCGCTGGCGAAAGAGCGCAATCCCATGGCGGAGAAATAACGTGATAAAACGCCCGTGGCCTCCTTCACGTGCTCCGCCGATGCTCCGTCCATCCGCTTACCGAACTCAGTCTCGAGCGCAAAGAGAGTCTCTGCATCGAGAGTGCTTACATCGCCGCCCAATTCCCTTGTAGCCACCTCGAAGGAACAGCGTGTACGCAGGGACTGGTTGAGAAAGAGGAGGGCAATCTGCCGGCGCTCAAGAACGTCCGAACAGGGGTTCTCCTTGAAGGCAAGCGCACTGTCCACGAACTCAGCGACCTGCTCGGTTGAAAACTCGTTCAAGCTGTAAAAATGGCGCATCGAGCACTCCACCGGTCTAACGAAGGGCGTTGAATGTCCCACTTTAGCAGGCGATGTGCAAGACCTTATAGCACCACCCGGGAGCCACTCAGGAGAAGATCTCGTCAAGCGCCTCGAAAAATAAATCCCATTCTGAGGAGCTCACCGTAAGCGGGGGCAGCAGCCTGAAGGTCTGCGGATCTCCGGAGGTTCCGACCAGGATATTATGCTCGAGCAGGGCGGCCTGGATCTCCTTTGCAGGCCTCTGGCAGCGCACGCCGAGCAGGTAACCCAGTCCCCGGACCTCCTCGACTCCCCTGCCGGCATATTCTCCAAGACGCTCAATAACCCCGACCGATAGCCTGGCCACCTGCTCAACGAGCCCTTCCTCTTCGATGATCCGATAGGTCGCGGCCACCGCCGCGGCAGCCATCGGACCGCCGCCGAAGGTCGTCGCCTGGTCGCCAGGCTCAACCGTAGCTGCAATCTTCTCATTAGCAAGCACAGCACCGACGGGATACCCGCCACCGAGACCCTTGGCGGTCGTCACCAGGTCCGGCGCCATGCCCCAATGCTCACCGACAAACCACTTCCCCGTGCGCCCGTTGCCGGTCTGAACCTCATCGAAAATCAGCACGACTCCATTGCGGTCGCACCAGTCCCGCAGGCCCCTGTAATAGCTCTCTTCTGCCATCTTGACCCCGACGACGCTCTGAATCGGCTCGAGAATAACAGCGGCGATCTCGGATGCGTCGAGGGAGTCGAGGGCATCGAGATCTCCAAGGCGGAGAAAACGGGTCCACTGGGCAATGTTCTGCGGGAAGAGGGCCCGGGATTTCTCAAAACCCGTAACACTGAGGGCTCCTATGGTGCGGCCATGGAAATCCTCCTCCATGGAGACTACGTATTCCCGGCCGGTGGCCTTGCGCGCAATCTTCAGGGCTGTCTCGTTCGCCTCAGCGCCGGAATTGCAGAAGAACACCTGGTGCATGGAATAGCACCTCTCCACCACGAGCCTTGCCGCCTCGGCCCTCACCGGGCAGTAGCAGAGATTGGAATAGAAGTCGAAGGTGGCGGCCTGCTCTGAGATAGCCTCCACCCACTTCGGGTGGCAATGGCCGAGCACACAGACAGCATGGCCACCGTAGAGATCGAGATAACGCCGGCCGGTGTCATCCTCAACGTAGCTGCCCTCGGAGCGAACAAAGCTCAGCGGGAAGCGGATGTTGTTGTAGGTCGGGAGGATAAAGCGATCCTCGGTTTCTTTTGAATTCATTGACCTGGACTCTCCTGTTGCTTCCCCTGTCGCACGGCTCCTAGACAAAACCACCCGCCATGCGAAGGCCATCGGTTTCCTCCAGGCCGCACATGAGATTCATATTCTGGATCCCCTGGCTTGCGGCCCCCTTGCCGAGGTTGTCGATCACGGTGAAGACCACGCCATTGTCGCCCTCACCGCCGACCCCTACCCAGGACCGCGCGGAACCCTGCACCCAGCGCAGGTCAGGAGAGCCTTCGATGACCTCTACGAGTCCCTCGTCCCCGTACGATCCCGCATAGATCTCCGCCAGCTCTCCCGCCGAAACTCCGGGGGTAAAAACGGTGGTGAAGATGCCGCGCACAAAGGGTCCGGACTGGGGCACGAACTGCAGGCTGAAGTCCGGTCCCTCGATGGCACCGAGGAAGCTCTCCACCTCCAGCAGGTGCTGGTGACCAAGGGGCTTGTAGGAGCGGACATTGGAAAACCGCTCAGGATGGTGAGTGGTCTGCCTTGGCTTGTTTCCCGAGCCGGAGGAGCCGGTAAGCCCCAGCAGACAGACATTTCCCTGCAGGCGGCCGGCAGCGGCCAGGGGAGCCAGGGCCAGCAACATGCCGGTGGCAAAACAGCCCGGATTCGCCACCAGCCGGGCAGACCTGATCTCCTCACGCTGGAACTCGGTGAAGCCGTAGACGAACCTCGGCAACCAGTCCACTGCAGTATGCTCGCACCCATAGTATTTTTCATATCCGGCCGGATCGTTGGTTCGGAAATCTCCGGCCATGTCCACCAGGCGAATCCCTGAATTGGCTTCGGCCAGCTTCGGCAACAGGTTCTGGGATTCATTGTGAGGAAGAGCCGCGAAGGCGACATCTACCTCCCCGATCCTCTCCTCGCCTTCGGCCTGCGAAACAAAAGAACCGGGTATTGCCCCCGTCAGATTCGGCAGCACGCCGGCAACCTCCTGGCCTGCACGGGAGTGCGCGGTCACCCAGGAAATAGTGGCCGTTGGATGGGAACAGAGGTAGCGCAGGAGCTCGGCTCCTATGTAGCCCGAGCCGCCAAAAACACCCACCCTCACCTGGTCTTGTACCGGATTCGTCATTTCATCCTCTTTGAGCGCTTACTCATCCCGGGCCGTTTCATTCTCTCCCGCACCCCGGTAGAGCCGCGAGGAGATCGCCGAGATCGTTGAATAGCCACGGACATCCGCCCCTTCCCAGAGCTTCGGCATCTCGCCATATACCCCGGCCTCCGCACCCGCCATGGTGTGGGGACTGGAAACCGTAGCGACACTGAAACTGCCGGAATCGAGGCGCACCCCGGCGGTTCCGCTTACGCGTTCCTGTGAGGAGTCGATCATCGCTTCGATATCGCGCAGGACGGGCTCAAAAGCCTGCCCCTCGTGCAGGAGCTTTCCGTAGAAGGAGGCCATGTGATCCTTCCAGAAACGTTGCCAGTCACTCAGGGTGATCTTCTCGAGTTCGCGATGGGCATGGATGAGCACGATCGCTGCACCGGCCTCAAAGGCAATACGACCCTTGATTCCCAGCACCGTATCTCCGATATGGACACCGAGTCCCACCCGGTGGCTCCGGCAAATGTCGCCGAGGCGCACGACAAGATCGACACCATTCATCTTTTCCCCACCGAGAGATACCGGCACACCCTGCTCAAAACCGATCTCGAGGAACTCACTGTCCTCGACCTCCTCGGTATCAACAGCCTGCTCGAAAACTTCGGGCGGGATCTCACTGGCGGAATCGTGCGTCACGCCGCCTCCGATCGTCGAGCCCCAGAGACCGGAATTGATGGAATACTCGCGCAGGCTCGGATCGATATCGACACCCCTCTCCTTGAGGAAATCATACTCTTCCTCGCGGCTCAGCTTCTCATCGCGGGTGGGTGTGACGATCTCTATACCCGGCAGGAGGACGTGAAAGGCTGTGTCGAACCGGACCTGGTCGTTACCTGCGCCGGTGGAACCATGGGCCACGGCATCTGCGCCTGACTCCTGCACCTTGCGGGCGATCACCTCGGCCTGCACAACGCGTTCGGCCGCGACCGCCAGCGGATGGACCTGGCCGCGAAGGACATTGCCCTTGATCAGGTAGCTGACCCAGCGGTCGAAAACTTCCTGGCGGGCATCGACGGTGACGTGCTCAAGGGCCCCGAGGGTTTTCGAGCGCTCCTCGATTTCACTGAGCTCTGCTGAATCGAATCCCCCCGTATCAACAGTAACCGTGATGACATCGAATCCCTTCTTCTCACGCAGGTAGGGAATGCAGTAGGAGGTGTCGAGTCCGCCGGAATAGGCGAGGACGATTTTTCTGTTCTGGCTCATTTTAAATATCCGTGTTCCTTCTGTACCCGCGCCCCGGGCGCGCCAGGGTGGCGGGCCACAGGGCCTGCCTGCCAAGTCTGTTTCAGTTCCTTATCCCCGCTCACTTGAGAAGCTCCTTCCAGCGCTCAAGCTGAAGCGCCACCTGCGCCGGGGCTGTGCCCCCGGTAACATCCTTGTCTTCAAGCGAACCCTCAACCGAGATCGCATCGAAGAGATCCTCCTCGAATGCGGCGTGGATCGACTGGTATTCAGCCAGGGGAAGCGAAGGCAGTGACACCCCCAGCTCCTCGCAGCGCTTCACACAGCCGCCGGCAAGGTCGTGGGCCTCACGGAAGGGTATTCCCTTGCGGGTCAGGTAGTCTGCAACTCCCAGGGCCTCGAGGTATCCGCCTTCGAGACTGCCGGAGGTCCGCTCCCGATTCACCTCCATGGTTTTCACCAGCGTTGTGGACACCCCGAGAATGGCGAGAATTGTATCGTGAGTGTCAAAGACACCCTCCTTGTCCTCCTGCAGATCCTTATTGTAGGACAGGGGCAATCCCTTGAGGCAGATCAGCAGACCGATGAGATGCCCGACAACCCTTCCCGTCTTGCCGCGAGCCAGCTCGCAGGCATCTGGGTTTTTCTTCTGCGGGAGCATGGAGCTGCCTGATGTCACCTCGTCGCCGAGGCGCACAAAGCCGAACTCGCTCGTTGTCCAGAGGATGATGTCTTCACTGAAGCGCGAAAGGTGGACCATCAGCATGGAAGCCGCGTAGAGGAAATCACAGGCGAAGTCCCGGTCGCTGACGCCATCGAGAGAATTGGAGGTGAGAGAGGCGAAGCCCAGCTCCTCCTGGAGTTTCTCCCGGTCGATGCCGAACTGGTTGCCGACGCATGCGCCGGAGCCAAGCGGGCAGGTATCCGCCTGCTCGGCAGCCCAGAGAAAGCGCCGCCTGTCGCGCTCGAGCATCTCAACATAGGCCAGCAGATGGTGGGAGAAGACAACCGGCTGGGCCCGCTGCAGGTGTGTATAAGCGGGAATCACCACGTCCTGACAGGTTTCTGCAACGGCAACGACCGCCTGCATGAGCCTGCTGACAGCCCCGGAAGCTTCTGTGGCGGCGCGCTTCACATAGAGGCGAAAATCCGTAGCTACCTGGTCGTTGCGGCTCCTTCCGGTGTGGAGCTTCGCGCCGGCGGTCCCGACAAGCTCGCTCAGGCGCGCCTCGATGTTCATATGGATGTCTTCGAGCTCCTCGCTGAAGTTGAATTCCCCGGACTCGATCTCCGCAGCCACCTTATCGAGCCCCCCACAAATCTCCTCGAGCTCCTCAGCCGAGAGAATGCCGCTGTCAAGGAGACCGCGCGCCCAGGCCTTGCTGCCCTCGATGTCCTCGCGCCAGAAGCGCTTGTCAAACCCGATCGAGGCGTTGAGGCTCCGCATGTCATCTGCCATACCTTTTCCAAATCGAGCGCTTCGCATCATCCCTGCTCCAGGTATTCAGCCTCGTCGTCATCATTGATCACCATCGTGCCCGTTCCCGTCTTGGTGAAGACCTCGAAGAGGAGCGAATTGGCCGAAAGGCCATCGATGATGTGTGCCCGCTTTACACCCGAGCGTACCGCGTCAACGGCGGCCTGCAGCTTCGGCATCATGCCGCCGGAGACCCCTCCCCCGGTGACCAGGGCATCCGCACTGGATTCCGTCAGGTAGCTGATGCGGCTTTCGGGATCTTCGACGTCTCCGAGAACCCCTCCGACATTCGTCAGCAGGAAGAGTTTTTCCGCAGGCAGTGCAGTGGCGACCATCGAGGCGATGGTGTCGGCGTTGATGTTCAGAACCTTGCCCCCCAGGTCTGCCCCCAGCGGCGCAACAACCGGGACGAACCGATTGTCGAGCAGAACATTCAGCACCTTTGAATCAACCGTCTCGATATCACCGACATTCTGGAAGTCGACCTCGCGCTCCTGCCCTGTCTCCCGGTCCACCAGCTTCACGGGAGGGCGCCTGGTGGCCTGGACGAGATCTCCATCGACACCGGAGAGTCCCACCCCCGGTGTACCGTGGCTGCGCAGGGCTCCGAGGATGTCGGTGGAGGCGCCGCTGAAGACCATATTGGCCACCTCGATCATGCGGTCATCAGTGATCCTGCGGCCGTTGACCTTGACATTCTCGATACCCATCTTTTCGGCCATCACCGAGAGCTGAGGCCCGCCGCCATGAATGATCACCACGCGGATATTGAGCTGGTAAAGCAAGGCGACATCGTTGCTGAGCCTGTCGAGAAAACCCTCTGCCTGCAGCAATTCACCGCCGACCTTGATCACGAAGGTTTTCTCACGGTATTGCCGGATATAGGGGAGAGCCTGTTTGAGTACTTCTATGTTTTCCACGGAATTTTCATCCTGCCGTTTTCGAGGTTAGACCTGCCTGATACGAAAAAAACCCGACTCCAGTAACTGGTTGCGGAGTGGGCTGGCCTTCGAAGATCTGGTTGTTTCCGTTTCACCCGGGTCCGGGAATTATTCCTCGGCCCCTGGCGATTTCTCAGATGCGGAATCTTCGAGCCAGCCGGCAACGGGCGCAGAACGCTCTGGAGCGTCTGCGAGTTGGTCTCGGTCTAGAACGAAGAGGCTTCATCTTTTCGAACCCCAAATTAGCTGTTGGAATCGGGTTTTGCCGCGTCTGGCACCATTACCACGCGGCAACAGTGAACTTCCGACTATAGCCCTCAGATGCTCTCATCGGCAAAGAAAATCTTGCCCAGCCAGCTCAAATCCATCACAATCCCGGCCCTGAGACGTTGTTTTGCGGTTTCTTTGAACGACCGAAAACATCTTCTCCAGCTCACTCCACTTTTTCAGGAAATACAAATGACCGCGACAAACCTGCTTCAGGGCAAAAAAGGAGTCATCCTTGGCGTTGCCAACAAACGTAGCATCGCCTGGGCGATCTCAAAAGGTATGAGCGAAGCCGGTGCCGAGTTGGCCTTTACTTATCAGAACGATAAACTCAAGGGCCGGGTCGAAGACCTTGTTGAAACCCTGCCGGGCGAATGCCCTCTCTATCCCTGCGACGTAACCAACGATGACCAGATCGCAGCCCTCGGCGAAGGCCTGGGCAAAGACTTCGGCTCGATTGATTTTGTCGTTCACTGCCTGGCCTTTGCCGCCAGGGAAGACCTTGAGCGAGGTTTCAGTGAAACCTCACGCGCAGGGTACCTGCTCGCACAGGAGGTAAGCTCCTACTCCCTGACCGCCGTGTCGCGGATGGCCGTCCCGTTGATGAAAGAGGGCGGCAGTATCCAGACTCTCACCTACCTCGGCAGTGAACGGGCAGTGAAAAATTACAATGTGATGGGAGTGGCCAAGGCGGCCCTCGAGTCATCCGTTCGCTACCTGGCGGCGGACCTCGGCGAAAAGGGGATCCGGGTCAACGCCGTCTCCGCAGGGCCGATCAACACGCTCGCCGCCCGGGGGATCTCGGGATTCACCGATATCCTCGGCCAGGTCGCCGAGCGCGCGCCCCTGAAACGTAATGTCGAGATCGAGGAGGTAGCCGGCGCATCGGTATTCCTCGCCAGCGACCTCTCCAGCGGAATCACCGGTGAGGTGATCTATGTCGACTGCGGCTACAACATAGTCGGGCTCTGATTCCCGGATCAGGAAAACCCGTTCAGAACCCGCAGGGGGAATAGGACTCACACTCGAGCCTGTCATCGGGGGTAATATCGATCCCGCACTCAGCCAGGGGTTCGACCGGCGGCGCGCCCCCGAGAAACAGGTGGGTCAACAGGTAGATTCCATCGGTGATGTTTACCTGCCCTGAATCATCGACATCCGCACCGTTTACGCAACCGGGAGCTGTGCCCTGGCGGAAAAGGTAATTGAGTATCCCGATTCCGTCACTCAGGTTGACCAGTTCGTCCTGGTTCACATCACCCCGGCGAAATACCGGATCGATAACCGAGGAGGTTATGAAACTCCAGCTTGGACCGAAAGCCCGGCCACATTCGTTGCGTGCCACGATTCTCCAGCAATAGGCCGTTGCCCCATCCAGCCTCTCCCGGATCTCCCAACTCGTTGCCCGGGTTTCTCCAACCTTGACCAGATCGACCAGGTCTAAACAGGGTCCGAACCAGACCTCATAGATGACACTCTCCAGGTCGGGAGGGACCAGGTGCTGGAATTCTGATGAGCGGGTGACATCTTCGCCCCGGCAGTTGTTGTCGCCACATCGCTGGGTGACCCAGCAGCCGTCCTGCAGGACCAGGTCAGCTTCTCCGCGTACGAGGATGCCCTCCACCAGCATCGTCTCTGCATCGAGTACAGGTGAACCGGTGCTGCCGCGAGCGGCATCGATGTTAGCGACGAAGAAGTCCTCGAATTCGTTTTCCCTGACCTCTGCCCCATCGGCGATCTTGAGGGGAAGCCCGAAGGGATGCCCCATGGTCACCAGCTCGCGGCCTTCCTCTACCCGGCCCTCCCGGCGGACTGCCAGGGGACTGCGGTCCTCGACCTCTCGGTCCAGGCGAACGATCGCCCAGTCGGGGCCCTCGTTCTCAACCCGGTTCTCGAGTATCCCCGAACAGAAATAGACCTGGGATGGATTAAAATTCAGCACGGGAACACCCGGCTCAGCCATCCGGAATCCA
>JAYGDV010000442.1:0-7048 GCA_046582735.1 Planctomycetota bacterium | reverse complement strand
TCTTCCTTCCCGCGGCCAGGAAGGGTCTGCAACGGCTGCTGGAGGGCAGCGGCCTGGAATGTCCCGCCCTGCTCCAGTCTGCACTGGGAGCCTACTCCGGGGCTGCAGGGGCCGCCCTGGGAGCCCGGCTCGCCAGCCTATAATGCTGCCTTCCGGGCCGTCTTCCGGCTCTTAACCGCAATCGGCATCGTAAACACAATCGCCGAGATTGTCCTCTAACGGGTCCGGACCGCAAACGCTCGGCCCGGGAGCCGGTGGAGCTCCCCCCCCGAGGAAGAGATAGTTCAGGATGCGAATCGCATCAGAGAGATCAACGGTTCCGCTGTCATCGGAATCAGCCGCATCAAGACACTCAGGCACCCGGCTGCCGAGGAAGAGATAGTTCAGGATGAATACACCATCGGTGATATCCGTCTGGCCATTTCCGGTAGGATCTCCCCGGCGGAAAGTCACCACCTGGTCACAAACCTCTCCACCGCTGTTCTGCGACAGGGGAGTCGGTGAATTGACCACGGTGAACTGGCCGTTCCTGGAACCATCGGGAACCAGGCTGATCGACTGGTTGGTCATGATGTCCCGGCCCGGATTCAACACAACGTCGTCGGTGTATCCGCACAGCTCCGCGGGCAGGCCGAAATCAACACCGTGCAGAAGACCGAAATTGTTTTCCTCGGAGTCATAGAGGTAGACCTGGTCGCCATCTGCATCGATGGCGAAGCCTGTATGGAACTGGGGCGGATTCAACTGCATCGATGCCAGGTTGGGATCAGGGCATTCCCAGAAACACGGCTTGTCGGCACGATTCGGGTCCGGGCACCTGGAACCATCGTTATCGAACCAGACGATAAACCTGGCGTTCGCCGGGATAACGGAACCTTCGGGAAACTGCCAGCGGCGCGGGTCAAAGAAGCTGTCAGAGATATAACACCCGCTCAGATCGACCTGCTGGTCGGAGGTGTTGATCAACTCAACAAAGTCTTCGTCCCTGCGGCAACAGTCGGAATTCTCGACAGGACAGAGATCGTCCGGCATGCAGGGCATCTCACTCGGGTCGGTGAGCAGATCCGTCTGGCTGGGAACGACCTCGTTAACGAGAATCGACGCTACCCCGGCACGCGGGGTATAGCCCACTGCATAGGTGCTGCGCGCATTACAGGCTACGTAGCGTTCACCCCTGATACCTCCACCTTCCTGTCCGCAGCCGTTCTCATCCTCTCCATCTACGGTTCCATTGCGGCAGGTCACATCCTGCAAATCGCGAACACAACCGTTCGCCTCAGGGCCGAACTGGCGGTCACAGGGACCTACGCCCTCACCGTAACCCTCCATCAGGTGGCAAAGGTTACGCGGCCTGGTGCCGCTGAGCCCTTCGACATCTTCAACCCGGAAGTAAAACTCGACCCTGGACCCAACCGCCTGCTGAGGAATCCTTCCTGTCCACAAGCTGAAAAGATCAAGAGGTGTATCCTGCTCGGAGCGGACAGCGAATTCAGGATCGTAGTCCATAGCCGCGGTCTGCTCTGCGGCGAATCCTCCACCAGGAGCCTTGACCCTGTAGACGATCTCCACACTGACGATGTTGCCCGGGGTCGGGACCTTGTCATCACGAATCCGAACCGTCAGCTGGACATCCTCTCCTGCACCGGGGCTGTTGGAAGACTGGTCAACCCTGTTTACGCGCGGTGCCAGGTTTCCAGCACCACTGTTTCTGCCGCCACTGCAATAGCGGCGACTCTGACCGGGAACGAGGCAGACGCCCGCAATCGCCGTACAGGATCCAAAAGTGGTGTCGCCGGGAAGGAAGAATGAGAAATGATCGAGGGTCTCCTCGAGGCTGACATTGTTCCCGCCGGCACCATCAGAAACACGCCCGAAGGAAACATCTTCGTCCATGGGAGGCAGGAATACCCTGTCGACAACCTGGCGGCTGCCATCGGCCTGCTCAGGCCCCCACAGGACAATTGTTTCACTGCCATTGTTCTCAATATTGAAACCCGCGTGCAGCGAACAGGTTCCCTGGGTAGCGTTGCCGTCACAGAAGATCACCAGGCGGGCTCCACTGCCGAGCGTTGATCGGTTCGGGGGGAAAGGCCAGGCCGTCGTCGGATCAAACTGGGGCTCGGCCTCGGCGGAAGAATCGGAAAGAAAATAACTGTTGGCCAGCGATACCTGGCCGAGAAAGATCGTATCGTCGGTATTGTTGTAGATCTCGATCATGTCAGGATGCCCGCAGCCCACATCGATCGGATCCTGGGTACTGTTCTGGGCAATCACTTCATTGATCACCTGGGCACGCAACTGAATACCGGGGAGCAATGCCAACAGAAGAACTGCCGGGCGTATAAAAATCCGGAAACCCTCCCTGCGCTGGCGGAAAGATTGATTTAAACCCTGCATGAATTGTTTGTTACTGAACATATCCGTTTCTTTTCTTCTGGAAAAATTTTCTAACCACCGTATTGCCCACCGACTGCAGCCTATTCAAACCCCTGCGATCTTTCCACTAGGGAAAAAGACCAACACAGATTAACCTCTCTTAACAAGAGCCATTGGCTTCGTTTAATTATATGCCCGCTGTGATCTTCTTTAAGAAAAAAGAAGCCAATGGTTCGTCAAATGGTCAGGGGGGCGACCTGCGGGAGCAGCTTCACTATAGAAGACCTGCAAGGAGCGCGCCGAGCTCAGGCCTCTTCCCCCAGCAGATAAAGAAGCTCATCGACATATTCGGTTTCCCACTCGTGCACCGATGTGCCGAATTCGATATACACCAGCCGCCTGCACCCCCCCCGGACCGGCAGCTTAAACGCCAACTCACCATTGGGGCCGTATCCGACAGACTGGTTTTTCCCGAGGGCGTCGCGAATACGGGCCAGGAGGTGGTCTGTATCGACGTTTTCCCCTTCTGTAGCGCAAAACGCCTGCAGACGGGTTCCTTCCGAATCCCTCTCCAGCAGGAAAACCGATTCCGGAGACAGATGCAGAGTCAAAAGCCCCAGGACTATACGAAAGCGGCGGCCCTTGTAATCGGATGTTCTCAGAGCCTTGCGGGCCTCGAAGAAAAACGGCAGCCAGTGATGAGAATGGTCAGGCGGAGGTGGAGGTGGAGATTCATCCCGCTCTTCCCCCGATTCCTCTACGGCTCCTGCCTCCAGGGGGCCGCCGAGCGCATTCTGGACCAGTTTTTTCACGTCTTCAGGCAGCAGCGGACGTTCCATCGATGTACAGGTCAACGCATCTCTCACACCTGCACTCAACTGTTCCCCGCTGTCACGGATAAATATGACGGGAACCCCGGAGGTCACTCCAGCCATTCTCTCCAGCAGCAGGCTTCCCCCATCCTCCCAGAGAGCGAGATCACTGACCACCAGCCTGACCGGGTGGCGCCGGAGTTCATCAAGAACCGAGTACCTGTCGCGGATGTGCTGCACACCGGTATCAAGCTCACGGCAGATCTTATCGAGGATGTCACGGTCCGCTCCGTCGCGAAGAGCCAGGAGAATCCTGCCCTCCAGCTGGACAGGCTCTATTCCATCATCCTCCTCGACCTCTGTCCCGGCGGAGGGATTGAATCCTTCCGACGCGATCTGGTCGAGCACCTGGCCCAGTATCTCCAGCTCCTCCTCGGTCAGGATCTCGTCGGGTTTTTCCCGGTCACTCACCTTCTCTTACTCCCCCATCTGATGATTCGCTACCACTGGATTCATCCCCGGCATCCGGCGGGGGAAATTCTCCGGTTTCTACAGTTGCCAGCAACTCCCCGGCCCTGGAGCGAGCCTCTTCCAGGCCTTTTTCTCCCCAGCCTTCGGAAAGCATTTGCTGCGCTACCGACTGAACGGCATCGCGGCACCGGGGCGTTTCCTTCAGCAACGCCTCGGCAAGTTCCCTCAGTACAAGATCCACCAGGAGGGCCTCCTGCAGAGACTCCCCTGCTGCGGTGGCCCCTTCACCGGCTTCGCCCGGCACTCTCGATTCCAGCCTGGAAACCGGAACCGAACTTCCGTTGATCTTCTGAATCAGCTCCTGCGCCTTCACCGGGTTGCGAAGACGAGTCAATCCTTCCCCCCGGTTCCAGGAATCGGTATCGAGAATCACCATGACCGTCTCCCCGATCTCGATCACATCATCGTATTCAAGATCAGCCTTGTCGATCTTTTCACCGTTTACAAAGGTGCCGTTCTGGCTCTTGAGATCAACAATGCTGAAGCCGGAATCCATCGGGACGATGCTGCAGTGTTTTCGCGACAGGATCCGGTCCGTGATGGGCAGGTCAACCCGCCTGGAGCGCCCGATGATGATCGCATGACCCGGAAGGTCAACCCCGCGCATCAGTTCATCAAATATCATCAAACGAGCCATGTTTCTCTTCACCTGCCTTGCATTCTACCGCACCCCCACCCGCAGAAAAAGGTCAGGCAACATCAGAGGCAGAAAAACTTCTGCTTTAAAATCCGCAGAAAGGCTGATGTCCTTCATCACGGGCTGATAATCACCTTGACTTGAATCATCAGCAAATATAAAACCTCTCCGTTGATGCGCCAGTGGAGTGGCGAATCAGTAAATGCGATCGTGCTGTCCCCCTCACCGTCGCAGCGCCTTGAGAAGAAAAGAAGAGAACATGAAGAAGTGCCATCGGTGCGGAACTCCATGGATGGGTTACGGAGCCCAGCCACGATTGAGGGAGGTCTGTGAAGGCTGCGGCAAGACCCTTCACTGCTGTACAAATTGCCATTACTTCGACCATGCGATCTCCCGGGAATGCACTCTCGATGGCACAGAGTGGATAGGTCCCCGGGATGTACAGAACTACTGTGAAGATTTCGTAATGACTGACTCAGTACGGAAAGCGGCCGAGGAGAAAGTAAGCAGGGCGCAGAGCGCCTTCCACTCACTCTGGAAAAAATAAAAATGCGCCACCAGGCGCTACGGGTTCTTGAGAGCCTCTGGTTCCTTCGAGCTCCAGGTTCTCAGGAATCCCGTTTTTTTTTCCGGGTCTTCCCGTTCTCACAGGCGCGTCGAACCCTCTTCTCCTTGAAGAAGATATCCTTGATATCACGTAAAGAATAGCCGCTGTTGCTCAAACCCTGGATCCGTTCAATCAGGTGAACAACACGCGGATGGTAGAGACGCTGTCCTCCCGCGGTCTGCCCCGCCTCCTGGATCAATCCCTGCGTAACGTACCTGTAAAGCACCTGGTGGGAGATACCCGCCTCCTTGAGAACGTCTCCTGCCCTCAGATAGTTTTCAGCGCTTTTACTCATATTCCGCTCCAGTTCCCGCACGCGCAACACACCCGGGATTATATGACTCTGCCGCAAGCTTGACAATCAGGGGAAAAAAAGGTGAATGTCACCTTTGCAGGAAACCCTGCCACCCACAGCCTCCCCTGTGCAGTATTTTCAATGAAAGACCACGTCCCATTTCCCCCCATCGAGATTTTCGAGGTTCTCACCTCGACCCTCGACAGCATTCACCAGGCCGCCGCTGCCGGAGCTCCTCAATGGACCACCCACATCGCCCTGGAACAGACGAAGGGAAGAGGACAGAAGAACCGGTCCTGGTGGAGTCCGCCCGGAGCGGGTCTCTGGATGTCGACTCTTCTTCGGCCGGAGTGCGACCGCAAGACCTGGGGTGGAATCGCCCTGATCGCCGGTGCTGCCGCAAAAAATGCACTGGCCGAACTCGGCGTCGAAGCCGTGGAGCTTCGCTGGCCCAATGACCTCTATGCGCAATCCCGCAAGCTCGGTGGAATCCTGGCTGAATCAAAAGACCCAGCAGCCGGATCATGGGTTTCCCTCGGAATCGGTCTCAACATCGACCTGCAGGGAGCTGACCTTGACAGCAGGATCCCGATGGAGCTCAGGGAGCAGATCATCTGCCTCTCAGAGGCCGGCCCGGTGGAGGAGAAGGAGCCCGAGAAAATCGCAATGGCTATCCTGCACGAGCTAAGGCCCCTCTATGAACGTTTGCAGCAGGAAGAGCCCATCAGGGAAATCGTTGGCGATAACCCGGCTGCGGCCGGAAGGAAGGTGCGGATCGAGCAGCCGGGACGCCCCCTCCTGCAGGGAACCACCCGCGGACTGGGAAAACACGGAGAACTGGTGGTCGAAGATGCCGGCGGAACGATCCATGAGATCGTTGCCGGTGATGTTTCCTGGGACACCTGAGCAACGCCAGGGAAAGCAGGTGGTCTCAATCCGCGGCAGTCCGCTTCAGGTCAAAAATTCCACGGTCGTATTCAGAGATATAGCTGCTCTTGTAGCTTTCTCCGGAGCATTTTCCATCGTAGCTGTATTTGCCAAACAGCCCCATGTCGATGGTGCCCATGACCTTGAAGACCTCTCCCTCACGCTCCACCTTCACCGAATCAAGAGTGTATTCAAACGGAATCGGCAGCACCTTGGGGCCATAGAGCGCATTGTAGCGAATGCTGTAGTCCGAGTCGCCGCTGCGGGTGACGATGGCCCGCAGGTCCCCATCGTGGCCGCTTGTCTCACTGCGCCACTGTCCCTTCCAGCAACCATCAAAACCATCCAGGGCGCTGGTGTGAAGCCTCCTGTCCCACTCGGCCTCGAAATTTGAACAGGCGCTCAAAACAAGGGGAGCCAGCAATCCCAGGGTAACCAGGAGTCGATTCATCTGATGATCCTCCGTTTAAAAAGCAAAACCTGCAGGTTAACGACCCCGCCACGAGAACAGCTCAGCTCATCTCGCGACGCCCCTCAAACGCGTCTGAAACAATATTCCTCCCGACATGCTCGAACTGGCTTCCGCTCGGCATACCCCGGGCAATCCGGGTCAGTCGAAGCCCCTCAACCTCCGACAGCATTTCACGCAGGTAGAGAGCTGTTCCCTCTCCCTCAAAGCTGGGGTTGGTGGCGATGATCACCTCTGCTACCTCTTCAGCCTTTACCCTCTTCAGCAGGGCATCCACGGTCAGGTTTTCAGGTTCGATTCCATCCAGTGGAGCTAACACCCCCAGGAGGACGTGGTAGGTTCCGTCATATGATCCGGATTTCTCGATGGCAGCAAGATCCCGAGCCTGCTCTAC
>JAYGDV010000439.1:0-1786 GCA_046582735.1 Planctomycetota bacterium | reverse complement strand
GGTCTTGCGGATCGCCAAATCGACCTGGCGCTTCAGCTCGGGCGGATAGCGCCGGCGGTTGTCGTAGTAATAGGTACAGACATCGGTGCTGACGGTAAAGCCGGGCGGCACCGGCAGCTTGAGCTTCGGATGTCCCGCCATCTCGGCCAGGTTTGCGCCCTTGCCGCCGAGTAAGTTCTTCTGCGAACCATTACCTTCCGCCTTACCGGCGCCGAAGAAGTAGACGTACTTCATCTCTTCAAATACCTCGTTCTGCTGTTTTCTGTTTAGCTGTTCTGTGCAAAAGGGAGGGATTGTAGGGCATCCTTCTTTACCCACAAACACCAAAATGGCAGAGCTTCCCGAAGAGACTGTCCGGTAAGGTTGAGGCTCCATAGCCCTCGGATGATGCCGAAATCCGCTGCGGGAACCTTCCAAACACCAAACATCCTGATTTTCTTTTCTGCCCTGGCGCCTGAAAAGAAAACTCTTCGATGACATATCCGTGACATAAAACCGATAAAGTTTCTACCAACTAGTTCGAGGCTGTACGCCCTTTCCGTAAGTGAAGCAAGACCCAAGCTGACGATCCGGGCGGACATACACGTCACAACCCATGGCTTAACAGCCAACCTCCGACAGACGTTATTCCGCTGCCCTCGAGCCTGTTGATACTGTTTCAGGCGAGGGACAGGACTTCCCCAAAGGAGTCCTGGCCCCGTCCTTTTTTTTGGGAGGTTCGCCCTGGAAAGCCAGCGCTTGCCGGATTGCGGAGTTCTCTGTCCGCAGTGAAAGCTCCCACCAGTCGCCTCCGGAGATTTTTCTGGTTGGAGATTCCTCCCGGGTGGGGGGAAACTTTACAATAGTCTTCCACAGGGACCGGGCGGTCCGGCTTGAACCGCAGGAAAGCGACCATGAAACTCTCGATCATCGGAACCGGAAATGTCGGCCTTGTCACCGGCGCCTGTTTCAGCGCGCTGGGGCACGAGGTGCGCTGCGCAGATATTGACTCCGGCAAGATCGACCGGCTGCAGCGCCTCGAGATCGACTCGCAGGAGCCCGGTCTCGCGAACCTGGTCTCCCGCAACGTGGAGGCCGGCCGGCTCAGCTTCACCACCGCCCCCCCGGCAGCCGCCGCCTGGGCGGAGGTTGCCTTCCTCTGTGTCGAAACCCCCCAGGGCGAAGATGGAAAACCCGACCTCGAACAAATCCGGGCGGCAACCCGGGACATTGCCGGGAGCATCGAAGGCTTCACCCTCATCGTGGTCAAGAGCACCGTGCCGGTGGGAACCACCGAGGCTCTTCGGCAGCTGGTTTCATCCGCCACCGAAGAGCCCTTCTCCATCGCCTGCAACCCCGAGTTCCTCAAGGCGGGAAGCGCGGTCAGCGACTTTCGCGAGCCCGACCGGATTGTCGCAGGCTGTGATGACCAGCGCTCGCTCGAGCTCCTGCGGAAACTTTACGAAGACTTCACCGGCAGCGGCCCCTTTCTCGAGGTCGACACCCGGACGGCCGAGCTCATCAAGTACGCCTCCAACGCCATGCTCGCCTGCAGGATTTCATTCATGAACTCCCTCGCCGGGCTGTGCGAACAGCTGGGAGCGAACGCCGGAGAGCTTGCCCGCGGAATCGGGCTCGATTCGAGAATTGGCTCCGGGGCCCTTGCCCCCTCACCGGGCTACGGCGGCTCGTGCCTGCCCAAGGACATCCGCGCCCTCATCGATACGCTCAGGGAGCACGGCCTCGACACACGGTTGTTCGATGCTGTCGAGAGTGTGAACGAGGCGCAGAAGGCCTCCCACCTCGA
>JAYGDV010000422.1:0-8069 GCA_046582735.1 Planctomycetota bacterium | reverse complement strand
ACCGGGGAACGTGTTGGGAAAAAAGAACCGGAACCGGCCGACTTTCCTTCCTTCGGCGAGATCTTTGACCTCACCCACATCTACTCATCCCGCTTCACACACTGGTCCGGTGGAACGGCAAAGGTGGAGCTCGAGAAGCTCTCATCAACAGCTGCTGGAGATGGCTGGAACGTAACCCGCTGGACTCTCGATGAGCATGCAGGAACCCATATCGACTCACCCTTTCACCGCAACCCGGATGGGCTGAAGGCCGCCGAGATCCCCGCCCGGGACCTCGTGCAACCCCTCGCTATCATCGACATCCGCGCAAAAGCAGAAAAGAACCCCGATGCAGAGCTGACCATCGAGGACCTGCAGGCCTGGGAAGCAACCAACGGCTCTCTGCCGGAGCGCTGCTGTGTGGCAATGCTCAGCGGCTGGGATGCACGGGTAGAAAAACCCGGGTTCATCAACTTCGATGACAAGGGCGTACGGCACTTCCCAGGCTTCCATATCGAAGCCGCTGGCTTCCTGCTGGAAGAACGCAACGTGCTCTCCATGGCCGTCGATACGGCGAGCTTCGATCATGGCCCCACCACCGACTTCCCCGTGCACACCGCCTGGCTGGGTGCAGGCCGCTGGGGTATCGAGAATCTCGCCAATCTCGGCAAATTGCCGCCGAAGGGAGCAACCCTTGTTTGCGGAGCACCCAAGATCGAGGGTGCCACCGGTGGGCACTCGCGGGTTCTTGCGCTGGTTTAGAGTTCCACGGTCTCAGGCTGGCGGTGAAGAACAGTCGAGGGCATCTTCTGTAGGATCGGGCCCGGGTTGCGGAAACGGGCCGGGCGGCGGCCTGCCGCCTCGGAACAGGTAATCAAGACAGAAAACCGGATCGGCAAGATCAACCCTGCCGTCATCATTGATGTCTGCTGCATCGAGGCACACGGGTGGCTCCATGCCGAGAAAGAGATAGCCAATGGTACGCAGAGAATCGGAGATATCGAGGGACCCGCCGGCATCGGAATCGCCCCGGAGGAATTCGCCGCCGGAAAGAAAAAGGAGGCTGATCTCGAGTGGGTCGTGACAGGGGATGATCGTTTTTCCATGCTGGGTCAGCCTGTTGTCTACCGGCTGCCCCGAGCCTCGCAGCCCATCACTGTACTGGAGCGCTGTAGAGACCACCCTCGCCTCCCCTGGCGGATCTTCTCCGGCATTTACAGCCGGTGGGCGAACCCTGTAGCTCGCCCTGGCCAGCGAGAAGACCCCTTCGGGCGGGAGTGTAACCGGATTGGACAGGCTGAGAACCACCGTGCATACAAAGCCGCTACCGGCCGGCCGGTCGACCAGTTCGATTCGCTCAAAGGCAAACGGAAAAACCTCGGCGGCATCGGTCCCGGCCTGGGTAGCCGAAATAATCTCCAGGACCCCCGGGTCATGCGCAACTGAAATGGAGAAACCCTGCACCCCCCAGCGACCGCTGTAGTGAGTCTCGAGCATCGCGGAGAGAGAGAACTCGAACTCTTCGCCATTTCCGATTCGAAACTCCGGACCTGCTGCCGCCTCCGAATCAATCCGGAGGCTCAGAACACCGGATGCCCTGCAGTCCCCAGCCTGGCAAAAGGCCCTGGACCCCGGCAATCCACTGAACAGGCCCAGCAGAATAATCCAGCCCATCCTGTCGAATATTCTCGATTCCATTGGCTCAGCTCACTCCTTGTGAACGGTCATCCAGGCTACAAAGCCATTGACCCGATTTGATCAGGAAATGTTCCCTCGCAAGCGCCCTCAAGCCCGATTCTACAATTCACCGCTGGAATGTGCGAATTCAACCCCTTCTAGTATCACGCCATCGCAGTGACAACCGGCAGGAATACCAGCCTGGTTTTCCCTTCCGAAACCCCTGAAATTATTCGTAAAACAGTTATAAACCCAATCCCTAACTGCCAACCGTGTATAGGTTAATAAAAACGGTACGAGCTTCTTATTCTCACGTGTATTCGCCGACAGCCCCATACCGTACAATTGATTAATCCTTCTGATTTCCGTTGTCTTGAGGGGTTGTGGGTCTCTTGAAAGCCATGTGCATACAGTCCTCAACTTGCAGGCTGTGCAGGGTTCTGCTCCGTGCTGCCACAGTACTGTCCATCACCATTTTTTCCTGCCTTTCTGTGCAGGCACAGGTGGATTACGCAACGCAGGTCCAGCCGATCTTCACGCGCTCCTGTGAAGGTGGATTCTGTCACATCGGCATGGACACCAGCGGAATCGACCTGAGCACCTACGATGCTTCCATCTCGAGCGAGGGATTCCAGTATGCCGGAAGGTCCATCCTGCCCGGGGACGCACAGAACAGTCCCCTGTGGATCAAGATCGCCTTCCCGGATCCGGAATTCGGCGCAAGGATGCCGCGACTGAGCGACCCTCTAAGCCAGCAGGAGATCGACCTGGTCGCCGCCTGGATCAATGAGGGCGCACTCCAATCCGTACCTGACAGCATTCGAGGCGATCTGGACCGAAACGGTGACCTGTCTCTCACCGATGCCGTCATCATCCTCAGCTTCCTGTTCCTCGGAGGCGATGACCCCTTCTGCTCCCCGGTGGCAGACATCAACTCAAGCGGCGCGCTCAATATCACCGATGTAATCTACCTTCTTGACTACCTCTTCCTTGGCGGCTCGGCACCTCAACCATTGAGCCCCGGCGATGCCGTCGAGTGCAGCGAGATCAACCGCGCGCCGGAGGCCGAGCCCATCGGAACCATCACCGCCCGGGAAGGTTCGCTGGTGAGTTTCCAGGTCACCGCCACCGACCCCGACAACCAGGAGCTCACCTTTAATCTCGAATCCGGCCCGCAGGGACTTGAGCTGGACTCCACCACCGGGGCCGTCACCTGGACCCCCCAATTCGGCCAGGAAGGAGACCACCGGATCGAGATCCGGATCAGCGATACAGGTATCCCCCCGATGGAGGTCTCTTCAAACGGCCTGATCCGGGTCCTGAGAGGAAACCACCCACCCAACGTAGAACCGCCTGGAACCATCTACGCCAGGGAGGGAGTCCTGCTTTCCTTCGCCGTCGAGGCCGTTGACGCTGAAGATGACACGATCTCGTTTGAACTCCTGGACGCCCCCGAGGGCGCTTCTGTTGACAGTGAAACCGGCTTTTTTCAATGGAGACCTTCCCAGGGGCAGGCCGGCGAACACAACCTCTCCATCCGGGTCAGCGACGATGGGCAACCCCCGGGGCATATCGATGTCGAGGGCCTCCTGGTCTGCCTGGAGGCTGACTCTCCCATCAACCAGGCTCCCAGCATCCCATCGAGAACCGTCTACAGGACCTACTCCGGCCTGCCGATCCGCTTCAATATCGGCGCCTCAGACCCGGACGGGCATGACCTGGACTACTCAGCCGCGCTCCTGCCGGAAGGAGCATCTCTCAATGGCTCCAGCGGTCTCTTTGAATGGACACCCGCTCCCGGGCAGGCAGGCCCGGCCTACCTGCCCTTCACCGTAACCGACAACGGTCTTCCTCCGCTGGCTTCAGAAGAAATCCTGGTCTTCCAGATCTGCCCACCCTCACCCTGCGCGCAGGACGACTGCGACCCTGAAACGGGCTGCTCGATGAACCCGATCCCGATCCAGGAAGACTGCTGCGAAGGTCCACCCGCCAACCGGGTCGCCGAGCCCGTGGCTGACTGCCCAGGGGGAAGAGTTCTCTACCTCGGCCGCAACCAACGGGGCTTCGGAAGGATGAACCACTGCGACTTCCTCCCGATTGCCCTCTTCGGGCAGGGTGGCGCCAACCTCCGGCTCAATGTAGAGGCCAAATGCATCAACATCGAAGACCGGGTCCGCGTACGCTTCCGCCTCAAGACAGCCGCGGGAACTATCTTCGACCGAACGAGAGTTTTTGCCATGGTCGAGCGCAGCGATGGATTCGCCCACAAGCTGGGACTGGTATTCGATGTCTCCAACGTCGAGGACTTCTTCGCTTTAGATGGCGTCTCAGCGGAGCTCTGGACACAATTGACGGATGAAGACGGGGTCGTGCTTGAGCGCACCCTGAGACTGACCCTGACCCTTGGAAATCCCGATGACCTTCCGGACCCGGATACCGAGGACGTTCCAGCCGGCGAGATCGGCTGCGTAGGCTGCCACCGTCCTCTCGATCAGACCGGGGTCCGCCACGGCATCGAGGATGCGCACCCCTGGGCAGACCTCACCTGCACCGACTGCCACGGCGGAGATGCCGCGGCGATTACCCGCCAGGATGCACATGTACCTCCGGAAGTCGGCCCGGTCTTTCTCAGGAACCTCGCAACCGATGCCCTTGATCTTATCGACGAGGACTACCTTCGATTCATCAACCCGGGTGACCTGCGCGTGGCCCATCGCGGTTGCGGAGGAAGCAGCCCTGCCAGTAACGGCAGCAACTGCCACCAGGGAACCGTCGACAAGCTCAAGTTCTCCGTCATGGCCACCTATGCAGGACATTACACCCTGCCCCGTTTCCTGGCCGGGACCCAGGACAGGAACCATACCCATGCCGCTGTGGATGTTACCAACCCGGACTTCAACCCTCTCACAGCGCCAGCCGGGGCAGTAGGAGAGTTGACGGCCCTTCGAGAACCTGACCCGGGCCTCGCGAGAGATACCGTTGGAGCCTGCATCGATGTCTACCTGCCGAAATCGTGTCCCTCCTGTCACCTCAACGACTTCGGCCCCAACAATGCCGATGGCAATTACCGCTCCTCCGGATGCACTGCCTGCCATATGCTTTACACAGACGATGGAATCTCCGTATCTGAGGACCCCGTCATCACCAAGGACTTCCCTCCCCATCCAAGACGCCATGTACTGACCTCGAAGATCCCCACCGAACAATGCGCCCACTGCCATTTCCAGGGCGGGCGGATCGGCCTGGCCTACCGGGGTATCCGTGAGGGTGGCTTTTCCGAGGACAAGACCCCTGCCAACGGGGTCACGCTCGGACGAGAGCTGCATGCCCACGGGGTGGACTATTACTTCTCCGATGAAGACGACACGAACGACTATGACGAAACACCCCCGGATCTCCATGCGGAGGCCGGCATGGGCTGCATCGACTGCCATGTGGGAGCCGATGTTCACGGAGATGGGAACCTCTACGGCTCCGAGCGCTACCAGGTAGGGATCAAGTGCGAAGACTGCCACGGAACTGTGCGCGCCGAGATCATCGAGAACGAGGAGGGTCACTTCCATAACTCCGGGAACTCCCGGCTCAAGAGGCTCCGAAGAGATGGAGAAGGACGCATCAAGCTTCGCCTGGCGATGAACGACCAGGAGCTCTACGTTCCCCAGATCTACACGATCCTGCAGAGTGGCATCAACACGGCCATGAACGAGGCCATGGGTGTCGACGAGAAGGGCTTCTCCCACGCCGACAGCCTTGAGTGCTATACCTGCCATACCTCCTGGCGCCAGACCTGCTTCGGCTGCCACGTGACGGTGGATGATTCCCGCACGGCGCGCAACCTGACAACAGGACAGGATTCCCAAGGCGCCATATCCGTTTCCCGGGATGACTACTCGCTGGAGTTCTTTGCCCTCGGAATGAACCAGGACGGAAAGATCTCCCCGCTGTGCAACTCGATGAGCGTCTTCACCACCTATGTCGATGCCAACGGGCAGGAACGCTTCCGCGACAGGGTCAGGACGAGCACTGACGGAAGAACCGGTTTCGGCTGGAACCCCTTCCACCACCACACCGTCAGCCGCGTGCCGCAGAATTGCGATACCTGCCACCCCGTCAAGCCCGGCGCAGCAGAAGAGAACCAGCTGCGCCTCAGCGAAACCTACGGTTTCGGTAACGGCCGGTTCCTCTCAGAAGATGGCGCGGGCGTCGTACGGGATCTCTCCGCCTTCCTCAACTCCCAGGGCGAACTGATCAGCGAATTCCCCCATCCTGAAACAGGCCCGGTACCCGAAAACGTCCGCCAGCGCGCCCTCTCGATCGAGGTGGTCCCCCACCCCCGCCAGGAGCGCTGAGACGACCGGAACGTCTCACTCCTCGACGATATTGTTCTTCAGGCGTCCCTCGTCGAGACCTTCGAGCAGGAAGCCGTTGTCGTGGATTTCGCGCCAGTCAGACAGCAGGGTGTCCTTACCTGCTGCGGTCGGCTCGTGGCTGTAGGCTGAACCCTCGCGAATCACCACCGGGGTCTTCGCATCGGCGGGACAGCCGAAGGCATGCAGGTGCTTTCGATGCATGACGAAATTGGCATCACCGGGGCTCAGGCAGCGGTACTGGGTCAACTGCTCATAGGTATGCTCGCGCCCGGCGGGAAGCACAACGCGATCGGGGCGCTCTCCCCCGGGAAGTACGGGATGACCATCGACGAGGCCATCTTTTTTCACGCCAAGGCGCTCATCGTCGATGATCTCAGGCGCGTAGAAGAGGTCCATCTCGCCGAGGACGACCTCGTAGAACTCGGTCTTCCGCCAGTGCAGGTGGGGACTGCAGAACTTGCCGGGGTGGACGATCATGAGCTTATCGCAAAGCCCACCGAACTGGGCCCACTCCATACCGCCCTCGGGAAGCCCCTGGACCGCCGGCTCGTTGAGGGCCTGGAAGATCGCAAAGGCCTCGTAGGGCTCCCCGGACCAGAGACCGTTGACGAAGGCCTCGTACTGGTCCTCGCCGAAGACGAGGCCGGTGTTGTCGTTGATCATGTCATCCTGGACCGGGTAACCGCAGGCGATCGCCAGTGCGGTGCATTCGGAGATCCAGGCATCGTATTCCCTGCGGGTAATGTAGTCCCTGGTTGCCATGGTTTCTTCCTCTCGCCGAAGTCTTGTGAACTGTTGCTGTTAAACGGCAGGTCCCCCTGCGAACCACCGAACGGACAATATTAACAGGAACCACAGGCCTGTAGATGAGAGAAAAACTCTCTTCCGTGAAGAATCCCGCAGCCTCGAAGAGGCCTTGCAGTTCTCAACACCACCCATCCCGGCAGGGAGAAGAACCACGCCCTCCCAAGCTGTCCTTGAGCGCGGCGGCAACTGCAGGTATCCTTCTGCATTCACCCAGTCAATAAACACCAACAGCCGGAGATCTCCCTTGAAAGCAGCAGTCCTTGAAGAGCTTGAGCAGCTCAAGATCGTCGAAAAACCTGACCCCGCCTGCGGAGATGACGAGGTCATCCTCGCCCCCCAGGCCGTCTCCGTCTGCGGATCCGATGTCCGGATCTTCCATTATGGCAACGACCGGGTGGAGACCCCCACCGTCATTGGACACGAGGTCGCCGGCGAGGTGATCGAGACCGGCAAGAATGTCGAGCGCTTCAAGGTAGGCGACCGGATCGTGATGGGCGCCGATGTTCCCTCGGAAAACTGCCAGTGGTCCCTGGTCGGGCAGGGCAACCTGAGCGAGGCGAACTACGCCATCGGCTACCAGTTCGACGGCGCCTTCCAGCAGAAGATGGTCCTCAACGACCTCACGGTCAAGCTCGGCGCGGTCGTCAAGATCCCCGAGAACCTCGAATACGACCAGGCCTGCATCGCCGAGCCGCTGGCCTGCGCGATCCACGGCCTCGAGCTCGGACAGATGGGCCTCGGCAAGAGCATGTGCGTCATCGGCCTCGGGCCGATCGGCTGCATGGTGCTCGAGCTTTCAAAATATTACGGCGCCGGGAAGGTATTCGCCGCGCAGAGGTCGAAGGGGCGCCTGGAGATGGCAAAAGACTTCCTGCCCGATGCCCGCTTCATCTGCACCGAGGAAGAGGATCTCGTTGAGACCATCATGGCCGAGACAGATGGTGAGGGCGTCGACTTCGTAATCACCACCGCCGGGACCGTACAGGCCCAGGCCGATGCCATCCAGATCGTCCGCAAGCGCGGCTATGTCAACCTCTTCGCCGGGCTGAAGAACGAGCCCCCGCTGACCATCGACTCCAATCTCATCCACTACCGGGAGGCCTTCGTCATGGGCACCCATGGCTGTAACCTGCCGGATGTCGAGAAGGCTGTCACCCTGCTGGCAGGTGGGAAAATCGATGCGCGTAAATACATCACCAGGTCCTTCCCTCTCGATGAAATCAACGAGGCCTTTGC
>JAYGDV010000312.1:0-1572 GCA_046582735.1 Planctomycetota bacterium | reverse complement strand
AGCTTGCTCCTGCCGGCGAAGGGAGGGCTCGGGGAGGTCGGGGTGTGCGGGGCCGTCAGCGCCAGGTAGAGGAAGAAGGGTTTCTTCGTTCGTGATTCCCTGGTGATGAACTTTGCCGCTTCCTGGCCGAAGGTGTCGAGGACCTTCCAGTCTTCGAAATCCTCGGCGGCGGGACCGACCCGGTTGAAGGCGCTCCAGCCTTTCTGCGCCGTTACCTTGCCGACGAACTCGTGGTTGCGCACGAAGACGTAGGGATACATATCGAGCGAGCCCGGCAGGATGAAGCTCTCGTCGAAGCCGTAGTCGTTCGGTCCGACAAGCAGCGGCTTCGTATAGTCGACGTTGGTGAGACCCTGCACCTTGCCGTCCCGCGTCGGCATGGCTGTTCCGAGATGCCACTTGCCGATACAGGCGGTCCTGTAGCCGGCGCCCTGCAGCATGCGCGCCAGGGTGAACTGGGTCTTCTTCATCTGCAGGCCGATGAAGCCCCAGGGCCCTCCGTTGGCGCCGCGCCCGAAGCGGAAGGGATAGCGCCAGGTGAGGATCGCCAATCGGGAGGGGACGCAGACCGAGGCCGAGGCATGGGCGTTGGTGAAGCGCACGCCCCCTTTTGCCAGCAGGTCAAAATTCGGTGTCTCGATCTGGCAGCGCTCCCTGCCGAAGCTCTTGATGTCGCCGTAGCCGAGGTCATCGGCGAGGATAAAGACGATGTTGGGCAGCTTATCCGCCGCGCCGGCAGGAAGCGCCGCCAGGAGTGAGAGGAATAAGACCAGCAACAGGTAGACTGGAAATTGACGATTCATAGTGTGGAGGAGTCCTTGCTGTTCTGGAGGCTTCGATTCCCGGAGGTGTTCATGGTACAGCAGTGACCCCATAAGGCCCAGATCGTCAGTCGGTTGTTTCCCGGCCGGCTGTGACTGGCTCGGGGAGGTTTGCCTGGTTCGAGTTTTCGTCCGGGGGGCCTCCAGCGTTGGAACGCGTCGTCTTACCTCGTCTTGCTGAGATAAAACCGGCTGTGGCAAGGGATAGAAGCGACCAGGCGATAAACGGCATTCTGAATCCAAACTCCGCAGCGCAGAGCCCTGTCAGCAGGGGACCGATTCCCACCCCGCAGGAGAAGGCCGCCGTCAGCAGGGAGATTCGGAAGGTATGGTCCCGGCTTCCCGGGTCGTTCGAGACTATTCTCAGGGCCGGAACGGAAAACAGGGCCATTCCGATTCCCATGATGATTCGCGCCAGCAGGAGAACCGGGAAGGAGTTGGTCAGTCCCAGCAGGAAGGTCGAACCTGCCAGCAGAATGAGCCCGGCGTAGATGAGGCGATACTCATCAACCCGGTCTGCGACCCGGCCGACCGGCCAGCTGATGAGAAAGCGGGTGAGGAGCATAGCACTGAGAGCAATTCCGATGCCGTTGGAGTCCAATTCCAGCAACGCTTTGAACTCGTTCTGAAAGACGGGCAGGGTTGTCGCACAGCTTGCTGCTATGAACGCTCCTAATGCGAGCCCGGGATTGAACAAAGGGGAACTCCCGGAGGATTGATTCGATCGGGGTCCGGGAGCCTGTCTTTCGGG
>JAYGDV010000247.1:0-3661 GCA_046582735.1 Planctomycetota bacterium | reverse complement strand
GTTCGACCCAGTACCTGGTCGAGACCATAGGTCACGCTGGAATCGACGAGTGCCCCCCGATGACCTGCTCGGCCAGCAACCCCGCGTTCGCCTTCGATGTCCCCCTGCGAATCAACTTCGCCGGGCCGGAGGTCGTCGACGATGAGGGCAATGTCTGGCTGGCCGACCCGGTCGGCCCGGGCGATCTCCTCGGCATCCGGCCCAATGACTCGAACGGCGCCAACAGTATCGCGAACTGGTGCGCCGCCGACATGCTCAGCCTCGAGGAGCTCGGCTTCGATCCCTTCGGGCCGATGGCATCGGCCCTGTCAAGCATCCGCTGGGATTCCGACAGCCTCAACTCTCCCTTCGTGCTCGAGCTGGCGATTCCAGAGGGCGAATACACCGTAAACCTCTTCTTCATCGAATGCTGCTGCGCCAACCGTCACTTCTCGATCTCGATCGAGGGCGAGCTCGTCTGGGAAGATGTCCACCAGGGCGACTTCTCCCCCGGCCCCAATGTCGGCGGTGGTGTCGGCTTCTACTCCTTCGAAGGAGTCGAGGTCTTCGACGAGGGACTCACGATCACCCTCACCGGGATCCCGGGCGGTGACGTAAACGCCCTGATTACAGCACTCGAGGTCATTCCCGAAAACATCGTCGTTCGGCCGGAGAACTGCACCAACGGCATCGACGATGACCGCGATGGCAGCACCGACTGCGACGACGACGACTGCGCCGATGTGGTCGCCTGTATCCCCGCTGAGATCTGCGACAACGGCATCGACGACGACCGTGACGGCCGCGCCGACTGCGACGATACTGACTGCGCCGAGGCGGCCAACTGCGAGGCAGTTGGACCCCTCTTTGTCCGTGGCGACGCGAACTCCGACGGCAGCATCAACCTGACCGACGGAGTCATCCCGCTGTTGTACCTGTTCTCCGGCGGAGCACCGCCGACCTGCCTCGACTCTGCCGACACCAACGATACCGGCAGCATCGAGATCACCGATGCGATCATCGTCTTCGGCTGGCTGTTCTCCGGCGGCGCACCCCCGGCCGAGCCATCTCCGCTCAGCCCGGGCTACGCCAGGGAAGAATGCGGCGCAGATCCGACCGAGGATGGTATCGGCTGTGAACGGCCTGCAGCCGCCTGTAACTGAGCAGGAGGCCTGTAAGCTAAAGAAACGGGCGCCCCTCGCCGAACGCGGGGAAGGCGCCCGTTTCTTTAGCTGTTTTGGCGAAGAACAGAAAAAAGCTCGCCCCATAAGCAGTCGCCGCCCCCGGGTTGAAAATCGCCTGTGAGAAAGACCGACCCGACTTTTCTTAGGTTTCCTTTATTTTCTGGTACCATGGAACCTGGTCATGAAAGGAGCTGTCCGCCTGTTTCACCCCCGTGGTTAATTGACCCCGGACATCTCCTCCTTAAATAAGGAGACTCTCAATGCGTCACCTGGCTGTTTTTTCACTGTTGTTTTCCCTTTGCCTGCTGGCGCTCACCCGCGCCCCCGCGCAGGAGTTCGAGCTGCCGGTCAGAATCAACTGCGGCGGGCGCTCGGTCCTCGACTCTAACGGCAACACCTGGCTCGCCGACCAGGGGGTCAACGTCGACCCTCTCAACATCCGGCCCGATGACATCGGCGGCGGACAGGCGATCGTCAACTGGTCCTCCGGCGCCAACCGCGAAAGCGTCACCGCCCTGGGCTTTGATGGCAATAACGAAGAAGACATGACGATCTTCCGGGACATTCGCTGGGACAATGCCGGCGAAGTGCCCGACTGGCACATGGAAATTCCCATTCCTGACGGATTCTACACGGTCAACTTCTACCTGGTTGACGCCGGCGATGGCCGTCACTACCAGATCGCGCTCGAAGGCGAGATTGTCGCCGAAGACGTTCACCAGCTCGCCTTCCCCGTCGGACCCGGCATGAACCCCGGCCCCAACATCGCCGGCAAATACTCCTTCGACCTGGAGGTAAACGACGGCGCCCTCTCGATCGGCATGCTTCCCGGTTTCGGCCTCCCCGGCGCCGGCGACCCCAATCCCATCCTGCAGGGCCTGGAGATCCTTCCGGCGGACCCCGATGCCGATCCCTGCGACAACCCCGCGTTTCGCGGACGATGCGCCTCGCGCCTGCAGTGTGAAGAGGCGGGGGGAGAAGCCGCCATCTCCTGGACAGCGCCGGGATGTTTTGAGCCGCTGGGCTACGAGGTCTACCGGAATAACGGGCTCATTCTCGAGCTCGCCGCTGATGAAACCAGCTTCGAAGACGTCCTCGATGGCCGCAACACGCGCTACCGAATCGAAACTCTCGTCCCCGATGGTGCCACGGCCTGCCCGGCGCTGACCTGTTCCATCGCCGGCGAGCTCGATCTGGCTTTCGGTTTACCCCTGCGAATCAACTGCGGCGGGCGCGCGGTCCTCGACTCTAACGGCAACACCTGGCTCGCCGACCAGGGGGTCAACGTCGACCCTCTCAACATCCGCCCCGATGACATCGGCGGCGGACAGGCGATCGTCAACTGGTCCGCTGGCGTGGTACCCGCCAGCGTCACCGCCCTGGGCTTTGATGGGAACGACCCTGAAGACCTGCAGATCTTCAAAGACATTCGCTGGGACAATGCCGGAGAGGTCCCCGACTGGCACATGGAAATCCCCGTTCCTGACGGATTCTACACGGTCAACTTCTACCTGGTTGACGCCGGCGATGGCCGTCACTACCAGATCGAGCTCGAGGGCGAAATTGTCGCCGAAGACGTTCACCAACTCGACTTCCCCGTTGGACCCGGCATGAACCCCGGCCCCAACATCGCCGGCAAATACTCCTTCGACCTGGAGGTAAACGACGGCGCCCTCTCGATCGGCATGCTTCCCGGTTTCGGCCTCCCCGGCGCCGGCGACCCCAATCCCATCCTCCAGGGCCTCGAGATCATCCCCAGCGATCCCGATTTCGATCCCTGTGAACAGGCCGGCTTCGGCATCTGCGCCACCGGGCTCCGGTGCGAAACGCCCGGTCCCGATCTCGGCGAGAACATCGCACTCCTGGGAACCGCGACCACCTCCTCCAACTGCCATGGCAGTAACCCCTTTCGAGCCATCGACGGCAACACCAACGGCCAGTGGGGCGTTGGATCAACCACCCACACCTGCAACGAGCCTAACCCGTGGTGGGAAGTTGACCTCGGAGGCACCTACGATATCGGTACGGTCGTGCTGTGGAACCGATTAGATTGCTGTAGTGAGAGGATGGCTGGTTTGACGGTTGAGGTGCTCGCATCAGACCGCTCAGTGGCCTTCTCGGCGAACAACCTCAACGCCAATAGCGAGGAGAACATGACGCTTGATATCGGCGCGATCGAGGGCCGGTTCCTGCGCATCTCGAGAAACACAGCAATCCTGAGCCTCGCCGAGGTGCAGATCTACTCCGAGGGGTTCGATGAAGACTGGGAGCCCACGGCCCAGGTCACCTGGCGACCCCCCTTCTGCATCGAGCCGCAGGGCTACGAGGTGTACCGAAACAACGAGCTCATCATGGAACTCCCCGGCGCTGCGACGGGCTTCGAGCATGTCCCGGACCGCCGCTCAACGAACTACCGGATCGAGACGATCACCGGCGACGGGCAGGAGTGCAACAGCCCGATGACCTGTACGGCCTTCAACAACTCGCTGCCCTTCGAG
>JAYGDV010000218.1:0-4330 GCA_046582735.1 Planctomycetota bacterium | reverse complement strand
ATCAGTCCCGGCAGCAGTGGCGGCCCCCTGGTCAACCTGCAGGGTGAGGTGGTCGGCATCAACACGGCGATCTATTCCCACTCGGGTAAGGGCAACCACGGCATCAGCTTTGCGGTTCCTATCAACATTGCACGGGCGCTGGCCGAGCGTTGGATCCAGGGCGGCAACATCAGCCGTATTGGCATCGCGACCGTTTACGTAGACCGCGATATGGCAGATTACTTCAAGCTGCCCAAGCCCTGCGGTGCCTTTATCAGCTATGTTGAAAATGGAAGCCCGGCTGCGGAGGGAGGGCTCCTCGCCAGGGACCTGGTTCTTGAATTCGGAGGCCGCCGGGTTCGTGATCAGCATGATCTGCGCTTGATGATTGCGGAGCAGAAACCAGGGCAGGCAGTGAAGGTGGGTGTTCAACGGGCTGGGGAGGGGCATACATTCGAGGTGGTTCCGGTCGAGAGCTCCGGACCGGCTCAACCTTTGTTGCCACCCCGGGAGCCCGAAGCCGGTGGCAGCCGGATTTTCGGGATAACCGTAACGACCCTGACCCGTGAGCTTGCCGCCAGCAATGGGGTCCCGCCCTCGAAGACAGGCGTTGCCGTTATCGATGTGGATCCCGAGAGCGCGGCCTGGCGCAAAGGTGTGCGCCCAGGAGGAGTGATCCTCGAAGTCAACGAGCACAGGGTTGAGGATATTGGGGCTTTCGATGAGGCGATGACCTCGCCTGGAGAGGTCACCATGTTCAAAATTCTCAGCCGCGGTTACGATGAGCGCGATTATTTCATTCGCCGCTCGGAGCGCTGAGTCGCCCCTGGGTGCCTGGCCCTGGCGTTGCCCCCGACGAGCCTTCTGTTACAATGAGCCGGTCTGAATGTAATTACGGACCCGGACATTGCTCAGGATGTTCGAACGGGAGTGGCAATGAACCTGATACCGGCACTTCTCACGATCCTGCTGGCCCAGGCTGATTCCGCCTCCTCGGCGGCGGCGCAGCCCGTCCGGATATTTTCCGGCCATGCCGCCCCGGTTTACGATGTCAGCATCAGCCCTGACGCCCGTCTTCTTGCGACTGCGAGTTCAGATGGAGCTCTGAAGATCTGGAATGTAGGAGATGGGGCTGAGCGGGCAACGCTCTCGGGGCACAAGGGAAAGGTGATGAGCGTCACCTTCAGCCCCGATGGGCATTTCCTGTTGTCCGGAGGGGAGGACGGAACCGTCAAACTCTGGGATGCCCCTCGCCACCACGCCGAGGTGCTGGCGGCCCAGGACGCCCCGGTAGAGGCATTTGTTCTGCACCCGGCTTCAGCACGCCTGGTGACGGCGACCTCGGCTGGAGCAATTCTTACCTGGGAACCTACCGGGGGCAGGAGGGGACTTGTGCTGGAACCGCGGGTGGGTGGGCTGCGAGCATTGGCTGTGGGGCCCGCCGGCAACCTGGTTGCCAGTGCGGGCGACGACAGGACCGTGCGAATCTGGGATCTTACCCCTCCGCCAGCGCAATCAAAGAGCGGGCTGCCAACAAAGGAGCTTGCGCTGATCAGCCGCGGAGACAAGTGGCGGCTCAAGCGCGGCCGGGCCGCTCCTGCCCTGGGATGGAACAAGCCGGGTTTTGATGCCTCCGGCTGGGAGAGCCTTCCTTCCGGTTTTGGTTACGGTACGGATGCGGAAGAACTGAAAACGGTGAAGACTCCTCTCAAGGACATGCAGAAGAACAGCTACCTGTCGGTCTTCGTTCGATCGACGTTCAGGATTGATGACCCCGCGAATGTCAGGAAGCTCATGCTGAAGGTGGTCTACGATGACGGCTTCGTAGCCTACCTCAACGGGGTCGAGGTTGACCGGGAGGCGATGATCGGGAAACCTCCCGCCTTCAACCAGGGGGCCATCGCAACGGTCAACAATGCACGAGAGAAGCATATCGATCTCAAGTCTCACCTCGGCAAGTTGAAGGCAGGAGAGAACGTTCTTGCAGTGCAGGGTCATAATGCAAACCTCGCCAGCTCTGATTTCATCCTGACGCCCTCGCTGGATGCGGTCATGAGCATTCCTCCTGCGCCTGAGAAGAAGAAGCAGGGGCCGGTTCAGCTTGCCGGCGCGGAGGGGGCCATCAGGGCCCTGGGCTTTTCACCCGATGGCCGCCACCTTGCGGCCGCCGGAGATGACAGGTCAGTGCGCATCTGGCAGCTCAGTGACCGCCGACAGCTGACCCGGCTCCAGGGCGGGGCTGCTGTGCGGGACCTGGTCTATATCGACCAGGGAACCCTGGCCGTGGCAGGAGGGGATGGGGCCATTGTCCTGTGGAATGTATCTGATGTGGCCAATCCGAAGGTGCTGCATACGCTGAGCGGTCATGTGGGGGCTGTGCACTCCCTTGACTGGTCTGTCCAGGCCGGGATGCTGGCTTCGGCAGGTGAAGATGGGTCTGTGCGCACCTGGAATCCGGTTTTGGGAAAGGAAGTGCGCCAGCTGGCCGGGCACCAGGGAGCGGCTCTTTCAGTTTCTTTCTCACTCGATGGCAAGGTGGTGGCATCCGGTGGTATCGACAGGGTTCTCAGGGCCTGGAATGTTGCCGATGGAAGAGCAAGAAGCGCGTTCAAAAACCGGCTTCCCGTGCGGGTTGTCGGCGCATTTTCTGATGGGAAGTTTCTTGCCGGAGCCGAGGGCAACAGCCTGCTCGCCTGGAAAGTTCCGGCGGAAAAGGCGGTCAGGACCTTCGCCGGCAGCGGGGGGTTTATTCATGCGGTGAGCTGTTCACCTGATGGGAAGACAGTGGCAGCGGCCGGCCAGGACAGCAAGATCCGGACCTGGAATGCGGCAGATGGTGAAGAACTCCTGGTTATCAAGGCCCACGCATCGACCGTCTACACGCTTGTTTTCAGCCCCGATGGGAAGTGGCTGTGTTCAGGCGGACAGGATCGGATGGTTAAGTTGTGGAATGTGAAAACGGGTGTCGGGGTGCGTAAGTTTCAGGGGCATCGAGAGGGAGTTTTCTGTCTGGGTTTTTCTCCCGATGGGGCCGAGGTTTTTTCCGGCAGCTCTGACCTGACGATCAGGCGGTGGGACAGGAGCGCCGGCAAGGAGGTGTCTGTCTACGAGGGGCATGGAGGCTGGGTGACAGGATTGGCGCTTCGCCCGGGTGGCGGCCAGCTCATCTCAGTTGATTACAGCGGCAACCTGCTTACCTGGAATACAGCTGATGGAAAGCTGCTGGTTCGCAGGCGCCTGGAGCCGGCGGTCTATGCTCTCTCCCTGTCAGCTGATGGCAAATGGCTGGCAACGGCCAATCCGGCCAATAGCGCAGTTCTCCTGCGCCAGTAGGAATTTCCCGGGGGTCAGGACAATACCCGGCTTTCGTGGGCCTGCTGGGGTTTCTCCCCCTTGCATTCAGCAATGATGCGCCGGGCGATTGCCTCGGAGGACAGTCCACAGTCCTCGAGGAGCTGTTTCCTTGAGCCGAAGGTGATGAACTCATCCGGCACTCCCAGGCGAAGGATTTTGTCATAGTGAATGTTTTCATCTACGAGCGTTTCGGTGACGCCGCTGCCGAAACCACCCATGAGAACATGTTCTTCCAGGGTTACGAGGGTGTGGTGGTTTTTGCCAAGAGTTTTAAGCAATTCGACGTCAAGTGGTTTGGCGAAGCGTGCATTTACAAGGGTCGCCCGGATGCCGTTTTCGGCAAGCTGCGTAAGCGCTGACCAGGCAGGCTCAACCATCGAGCCATACGCGAAGAGGGCGACGCCTTCTCCTTCAACCAGGACCTCGGCTTTGCCGATTCGCAGGTCCTGTGCCCGGGCTGCCGGGAGATCGGGCACGGTGGCCTTGGGGTAGCGAATGGCAACAGGAGTCGTGGTCTGGTCAATGGCCAGTTGCAGCATCTCTTCCAGCTCTTCACCATCGCGTGGCGCCATGAGTACCATTCCTGGAACGCAACGCATGAAGGAGATGTCAAAGACGCCATGATGGGTCCACCCGTCCTCTCCCGTCAGCCCCGCGCGGTCGAGACAGAAGACAACCGAGTTTTCCTGGATACAGACATCGTGGATAAGCTGGTCGTAGGCCCGCTGGGCAAAGGTAGAGTAGACGGCGAAAACCGGGCGCATGCCGCCAAATGCCAGGCCGGATCCGAAACCGGCACCGTGCTGCTCACAAATGCCGACATCAAAATAGCGATCCGGGAACTCTTCGGAAAATTTGAGCAGCCCCGTCCCATCTGGCATGCCCGCGGTGATGGCGCAGATCCGGCGATCCTTGCGCCCGAGTGTGACAATGGCCTCTTTGAAAACACCTGAATAGCCGGGTCGTTTTTTCGGGGCCGGCGCGCCATTGCCCTGGG
>JAYGDV010000163.1:0-5378 GCA_046582735.1 Planctomycetota bacterium | reverse complement strand
CAACCCGGGCTAAGAGCGCCAGGGCAAAAACATCTAAGAGAAAATTGCCGGAAAAAAAAGTCACTACGACGGTTCCGGTGAACAAGAAGGCGGATGCCGAAAAAAACTCCACTCCAACCGAGGGTGGAAATTCCGGTCCGTCCGTGTTGATGGTCAACCCGGCCGAGATTAAGGAGAATCCGCAACAGCCGCGAAAGGATTTTCCGCTGAGGGAATTGGACAAATTAAAAACCTCAATAGCTCGGGATGGATTTCTCCAGCCGCTGCTGGCCCGGAAAGAAAAAAAAGGCTATCTCCTGGTCGCTGGTGAGCGCCGCCTTCGCGCTGCTCGCGAGCTGGGGGTAGAGGAAGTTCCGATAATGTTGTCGGACATAGATGATGACAAATTGCTGGAGCTTGCCCTGATAGAAAACCTTCATCGCGATGACCTGAACCCGATTGAACTGGGGGAGGCTTATAAAGGTTTGATGGCGATAAAATCCTGTACCCAGGAACAGGTTGCCGAGCAGCTTGGGCTTAGTCGCTCCGCCGTAAGCAATACAATTCGGCTGTTGGAGCTTCCTGCTGATATCAAAAAAGCGTTGGTGCGTGGGCAGATAACAGCCGGCCATGCCAAGGTGTTGCTCTCCGCTTCCAGTACTGCTGATCAACGCATGTTATTCGAGCGAATTGCGGTCGAGAATCTCTCGGTACGGGAAACCGAGGCGGCGTTACGCGGAGAGGATCTTGATCTGGAAGTGGAAGCGGCTGAGAAACCAGGCCGAAAGCGGCAGAAACAGGAGGAAAAGGACCCCAACGTACTCAAGCTGGAAGAGGAGCTTATGGAGGCTCTCGGGGCGCGTGTCGCTATCAGGGTTCGAGGCAAGCGGAAACAACAAGGCGTTTTGTCGATCAGCTTTAATTCGCGAGATGAATTTGACCAGCTGCGCGAAAAGCTGTTGGCTCCGGTTGACGTTGTGTGAAAAGGTCTCTCATCGTGAATTGGCTGGATTCCTGGGGGCGGGCATTGCAACATGTCCTGGCCTGGCAACCGGGCCGGGCCGTGTCTGTGGCAGAGTTCTTCGCCGGCAGGCGGAAGAAAAGAAGAGATGCTAAGGTTCTAATCGGAGAGAAGAGAGTGCTTGATTGGCTTTCGGCGACGAGGTGGAGTCGCTGTGCAGGCAGGGCCGCGTTTATCGGCGCGGTTTACATTCTGGCGGGTAATGGCCTCGACGCCCAGGAGGAGGGTGCAGAAGCTGTTCCGGCTCCAGCAGGGAAGGAAGATAGCCCCCAGACCTCGGAGCTGGAGATCGAGGTAGAATTGAGCCTTCAGCAGGCTGTTGAAATGGGACTGGCCCGGAATTTCAATGTCAGGGCTGCCCGGCTTGAGAGCCAGATCCGCCAGAGACAAATGATCATCCAGCAGGCGGTGTTCGATCCCCTGCTGACGGCTTCGGCCAACTACAGCAAAAACAGGCGACCAACGACCAGCTTTCTCGACATCGGCGAAGCCGCCTTGCAGCCATACGCACAGGTCAATCCATTTGAGACCACCGGAATTTCAACCGGCTTGCGTGGGCGGACCTTGCTGGGTACTTCCTATTCACTCATTGTCAACGAGGCCGGTTTCGACCGGCCTCTCGCAGAAGGCAGGGTTTCTGGTTTCAACCCGGTAGAAGAAGCCTCCGTAAGGCTCTCTGCCACCCAGCCTTTGCTCAAAGGGGCCTGGTACCCTTACAACAATGCCGGCATTCAGATTGCGGAAAACAACCGCGAATTGGCAGCTCAAGACCTCGAAGCCGCGATCAATACTCTTGTTTTTGATATCGAATCTGCCTATTGGCAGTTGGTTTTCTCTACACGCAATATTGAAGCAAAACAGAATTCACTGAAAGTCGCCGCCGAGAATGTCGAGAAGGCCCGCAAGGAAGAGGCCGCTGGAACCCAGGCGAAGATCTATGTTGTGACAATTGAAGGCCAGCATGCCAGGCGTAAGGTTGAGTTGAACGACGCGCGCCTGTTGCTGGAAAACGCCCGTGACGACCTTCTAGAGCTTCTGCAATACAAAGGCGAATCACTGAAGAAGATCTGGGAGGAAGGTGGCAAGAAAGGAAGCTTCGAGGGTATTCGCGTTCAGCCGGTCACGGAGCCTGCCGGGCAGGAACTGGTTCCTGACCGTGGAGCTTCGTTGTCAGCGGCCTTCGGACAGAGACCTGATTACAGGCGATTTGCTGTTCAACTGGAGAACCAGAAAAAGCTGGTGGAACTGGCCCGTAACGAGCGCCTGCCGCGTCTTGATGTCCAGGCGACCTGGGCTCAATTCGGACTCGATGATTCTTTCGGAGGATCTTTCTCTTCGCTGAGTTCAGGTGACTTTTACGGCTGGACGATCGGTTTGCAATTTGAAGTTCCTCTTTCCAGCAGGGGGCTTGATAACAGCTATGAAATGGCTCGAGACCGCTATCAGCAACTCCAATGGCAGAGGTTACAGGCTGAGAATACCATTATCGTCGAGGTCGACCAGAGCATTCGCCTGTTGAAATCCCTCGTCCGCAAGCTCGAATACCTGCAGGATCTTGTTCGCCTGAAGGAAACCGAGCTCGATGCTGAACGGCGCAGGCTTGCCGCCGGCGCCTCTATTCCCTTTACGGTGAACACGATCGAGAATGAGCTCATCGACATCCAGACACAGTCTCTGCAGGCCAGAACCAACCTGGAGGCAGCTCGAGCGCAGTACTTCAGCGTCACTGGTGGCCTGCTGAAACGTTACAACATCCGGCTTGATCGATGATTCTGATCAACGCCCCTTCAGCAGAACGCTCATCTTAAGGGTTTTTTTGTCCCTTAAGACCTCGATTTCAACCTTATCACCGGGCTTGTGGGTTCCCAGTAACTCCGTCCAGTGCTGGACATCTCGGACTTCCTTTCCTGCCCAGCGTACCAGGACATCTCCGGGTTTGACGCCGGCCGCTGCCGCTGGTGTGGAGGGGCGGATATCCTCGAAGCGTACACCTTTTTCTGCGTAGCCATAGTCAGGTACCGAGCCGAAGCTGACACGGAACCCACCCTGGCGGGTGGGGAATTCGACTTCGACCTGTTTCTCGGAGCCACCGCGAACGACCTTCAGCTTGATTTTTCCCTGGGGTCGGGCCTCAAGGGCCTTCTGCAGGTCGGTTATGGTTTTTACCCCGGTTTCGCCGAAGGAGATGATTACATCGCCGACCTTGAGGCTGCCCTTTTCGGCAACCGAGTCCTCGACGACTTCGCGGATCTTGATACCCGGACCCTGGTGTTCGGGATCGATGATAATGCCCAGCATGGGGCGGTCGGAGTTGGTCGATGTTGTTCCGGCGGAGCCCTGGGAGAAAGGCGGCCGCCCCTCATCTGCAGCGAGTTTGAGCGCTGATTTCCAGGCCATGTCGATGATTCGACTTTCGAATGCGATGTTGACGGTTTTGAGGTCGTCCTCGGGGGTGTTGTATTGCCCATGCATACCGGTGAAGAAAAACACCACGGGTATTTTTCTGCGAACGAAATTTGCATGATCAGAACCGCCGCCACCGAGGCCCTTATTGAGCTTGATCGGAAGCCCCATCTCTTTTGAGATTCCTTCAAGCATGGGGGGGAAGGAGGCTGAGGAATTGGCGCCGAGGATGGTCACCGCTCCGCCGTCCTTGCCACGTCCAATCATATCCAGGTTGATCATCGCTATAACAGAATGTAGCGGAGTGGGGCCCTCAACCTGTTTCAGGTCGGTGGTCTTCACCCAGGCGCTTTCACCGCCGAGGGTCTTCACCTGGAAGTGGCTGCCCTGGAAACTGCCGGTAGCCTGCAGCAGGGTGCCGGCTTCCCACAACAGGGCGGCACCCTTGGGGCCGCCATGCGGGTTCGGAGCGTTTTCAAGGGCGGTGGTAGGCCCAGTGGCCGCGAAATAACGCTTTGCGTTGACCCAGTGCCGGCTGCCGAAGAGGCCGATCTCTTCACCTGAGAAGGCAACGAAGACAAAAGTGCGCCTGGGGCGTTTGCCGCTGGAGAGCAGGCGGGCCAATTCGATGATCCCAGCCGTGCCGCTGGCGTTGTCATCGGCTCCGTTGTGGATTTTACCGAGGTTTTTCTCGGCTACCTGGTTGCCGAAGCGCCCGATATGGTCGTAGTGGCCACCGATGACGATGGCTTCTCCAGCTAGTTTCGGGTCAGACCCGGGCAGCTTGCCGGCTACGTTTCGCAACAGGAGATGGCGTCTTGCCGTGGCGAAGCGGATCTTTGCGCCTTTGAGGTCGAAGCTGGCAGGCTTCAGCCCGGCATCGATTTTCTTTACCAGCCGTCCGACGGTTTCCCCTGAATGCCGCAGCAGATGGTCGATACTGGCCCGGCGGGCGTAAAGCGCCGGCATGGTGGGCTGGCGGGGGGCTGCCCGGTGTGCCACGCCGTAGCAATCCTGATCCGGCCGGCCGGTGGGGGTCACGAAGATCACGCCAACCGCGCCGTGTTTGCGAGCGTTCTCAATCTTGGTGGCGAAGGGGGCGTGTCGGCTTCTGCGCCCGCCAAAGGGTGTCTCGGCGGCAGAATAGCGGGGAGTATAGCGAAGGATGATAACGACCTTGCCCTTCACATCGAGCCCGCTGTAGTCGTCGTAGTCGAGGCCCCTGTTTTTTTCTTTCTCGTTAGTCGTGATTCCGTAGCCTGCGAAAGCCAGCGGCGCTTCGATGGTCTTTCCATCGGTAAAGCCGAAAGCGGCGACCTCGGTGTCGGGAGTCCAGGAGAGTTCTCCGCCCTTCTCAAATTCGATCACGGCCCCGGCATCCTGGACGAAGCAGGCGCCCTGGGGAATGGTGAAATACTGAAAGTAGGTCCCATTGTCGCCGGCGGGCTCAAGGCCGTATTCGGCGTAAAAACGCGCGATGTACTCAGCTGCGATCTCGAGCCCCGGCTCGCCGCTGTCGCGGCCGCCGAGGTCATCGCTGGAAAGATAGGCTACATGGTCACGGATCTTAGCGGTGTCGGGGGCCAGGTCTTCGGCACCCGCAGGCCTGGGTGAAAAGCCGACCAGGATGGTCGCGGCGAAAAGTGCCAACAGCAGAAGCCTGGCGCGGGATGGGATCGGGAATGGTGTCACAGTACTACCTCGTTGATAAAAAATTATATTCAGACGAGCTGCGGGGCTGCTTGCCCGGCAAAGGGGAATTGTCCTAGCTCATGCCCGGCTGTGCAACGGCTGAGTCGCCCTGGATTCAGACTTTCGACGGGTGGCCTGGAGTCTTCAGGGGGTGGTTGATTTCGCCGAAGCGACGACTTTGAGCGCGGCTGAGGTTTTCAGCGGCCCTATTCCTGCGGAACCGTCCGGGTCGGCAACAAGCGTAAAAGAGTGAACCCCCGGCTTTTCAGGTGCGGTCAAGTCA
>JAYGDV010000109.1:0-8405 GCA_046582735.1 Planctomycetota bacterium | reverse complement strand
GCCGCGAAAATGTCGCCGCGCTGCCAGTCGTAGAAGCCGTCGGCCGAGGTGGCGCGAACGAGAATCAACTCGCTGAACGGATCGCCGGGCAGGTCAAGGAAATTAGCCTCGGCATCAAAGCCGATCGGGCTGTAGCCGTTGAGGAGATCGATGCCTTCGAAGTCCATTCCGAAGATAAGCCCTTCTTCAGGGATGATCGTTTCGTCAGTTACCTCGTCGGAATCGTCAATCCAGATGCCGTCCATCTGGGCCACGGAGACATTGCAGCCCTCCGCACCCATCATGGCGAAAGAGGGAGTGACGAGCACTTCGCTGACATGGCCGACCAGCCCGCTCGAGAGCTGGGTAGCGCCACCGACAGGGAATTCTGTTTCCCCGATAGTAACCGTGCCGCGCAGGGTGTTCCGTGTCCAGGGACCGGTGCGCGTCAGGGTATAGCTGACACTGGCAGCGGTAATGCCTTCCCAGTACAACCGCCCCTCTTCGCTTGCGGTGGGCTCCGGGGTGACATCGCTCGCTGTCCAGGCGCGGTCAAACTCCTCTTCGAGGTTGTAGGCCCCGGCAGCGTTCACAGCGACGCTGACGTTGGCGACCACCTCGGCGGGAGCCATTCCATCAAGTGTTGCTGTTCGAGTGGAGGGAGCTTCCCAGATCTCGAGGGGGTCTATGCCGACAATGATCTCTCCATCGCCACTGCGGATAGCTCCACAGCCGGCCTGGCTCTCGAAGCGGGCTCTCATTCCCCAGCCGCCGCCGCCATCCCAGACCTTGAACTGGACGAGGTTGCCGCCGGGCTGGAGGGTTACGGGGAAGGTGTTCTGGGTGGTTCCGGCTCCGCCCCAGCCGCGACAGACTCCGATATGGAACACCTCGACCCGGTTGATCTTGACCTGGATGGTGTCGTCGCTGGCGATGCCCATGGTGTAGTTGAGGGGGGCATCGGTGATGTTCTCAACGTAGACCCAGGCATAGCCCATGGCGTTGTCGGCACCGGGAGTGTGGGATTCGAAGTCGAGGAGGTCGCCATTGGTCATCACCATGACGATCGGAAGATTTCCGTCGAAGTCCAGCATGGCATTGGCGTGAAAGCCGCCGAAGAGCGCTGCGGGCACATCTCCTTCGCAGTCCTCAGCCTCGGTGACGGGCGGAAATAAAATGTCGCCATCCTCCGGGAGGATGGTGTTTTCACTGTTATCTCCATCGCAGAGGAAATCAGCGGAGTACAGGTCATTAGGGTTGCAGCCCGGCCCGGCATAGGCGCCGGCCACCAGGTACTCCGTGAAGAACCCGTTCTGGTCCGTGTCCGCTTTGAGACAGGGTGAAACGAAGGCAGCAACCGTCAAGACCACGAGGGACTTGATACTCAGAGAAAACATTCGATGAGAATGCATCGAAACCTCCCAATCCTTAAGAAATATAGCGCAGACTCTTTTCCCCGCACGAACAACGAGGAGCGGACAAATGCGTCTTGAACATGTTTATGCGGCCGACAGCGGCAGCGAAGCCGCCGGTCGGGCCGGACCCGGATAACACAAACAAACTTAATGCAGGGCAACTCAAACCCTGCTCATTGCCAAGTCTTTAAAGACGCGGCAACTACTTAGATTAGTTTATGGCAAAGAGTAATTCCAGACACTTTATGGGCGCCCCCGTCTCTTTCTTGAAGGATGGGGAAGAAGGGTCAGAATGAGGGCTTTTACTCGGTGCTGGCAGGCGGCTCTTTCCCTCATCAGGCTTGATATAGGTTGACTTGAAGGGCTTGAGAGAAATAATCACGATCTTGACGCAACTCTTTTGCGCGAAACGTTTTCCCGCTTTTTTCCAGAAGGGCCATCGCTGATCCGATGAACGCTGAACAGACTGCCGCTGAAGACGAACTGGACCTCATGAAGGAAGTGATCTCGCTTTGTAAGCAGCGAGGTTTTGTTTTCCAGTCAAGTGAGATCTATGGGGGCCTCAAGAGCTGTTACGACTACGGCCCTCTTGGAGCCGAGCTCAAGCGCAACATCATGAATGAGTGGTGGCGGGCGATGGTGCACGAGCGAGAGGATGTGGTCGGACTCGATGCCTCGATCATCATGCACACCAATGTCTGGAAGGCCTCTGGGCACCTGGCCGGTTTTGCCGACCCGCTGGTTGACTGCCTCATCAGCAAGGAGAGGTTTCGTGCGGACAATGCCCCCCGCCCCGCCCCGGGTGACGCTCTGCCGCTGAGCTGCAAAGACAAGGGAAAGGCCAAGGCCTACCTGGAAGCCATCAAGGATCGTTTCGATGTGGAGCTGGTGCGCAAGGGCAAAGTACTGGAAGGGCTGAAGGTGATCGATGAGGAGACCTTCGGCTTTTTCGCGAAAGATTCCGAGGAGGCCTCAGAGACCTTCGCCTACAGGGGCTATGTGAGCCCGGAGATCGGCAGTCCTTTCCTGAGCGATGAGCGCCAGTTCAATCTCATGTTCCGAACGAGCCTGGGCCCGGTCGATCCGGTCCAGCAGCTGGCACGGGCCATCGAGGGAAAGACGCTCTCCCAGGATGAGGCCCGGGCCATCATCGAGGACAAGATCGGCGAGAACGCGGTCTACCTGCGGCCGGAAACCGCCCAGGCGATGTTCGTACAGTTTGCCAACATCCAGCAGGCGCTTTCTCTCAAGGTGCCCTTCGGGATTGCCCAGATGGGCAAGTCCTTCCGCAACGAGATTACGGTAGAGCATTTTATCTTCAGGTCCTGTGAGTTCGAGCAGATGGAGATGGAGTATTTCGTCGAGCCGGGCAAGCAGAAGGAGGCGCTCGATTTCTGGAAGGATGAGCGCTTGCGGTGGTACCAGCGCTATGCCAACGACCCCTCGAAGTTCCGCCTGCGCCAGCACGAACCCGATGAGCTGGCTCACTACGCCGATGATTGTTATGACATCGAGTATGAATACCCCTGGGGCTGGGGAGAGCTCGAGGGCGTTGCCAGCCGGACCGATTATGATCTTAAGAAGCATTCGGAGGCCTCCGGGGTGAGGCTGACCTATTTTGATCCGGAGAAGGAAAACCCGGAGACCGGAAAGAAGGGCGTTCACTATACGCCCTATGTCGTTGAGCCGGCGGCGGGAGCTACGCGAACGACGCTCATGTACCTCCTCGATGCGTTCAGCTATGACAGCCCCCGCCCCGATGCGCAGGGAAAGGTCAAGACCCGGCGTGTTCTGAAGCTGCACCCGCGCCTGGCCCCCTACAAGGTCGCGGTCCTGCCGCTGGTGAAAAGAGACGGGATGCCGGAGCTTGCCAGGGAAATCGTCCAGCAGTTCCTGTCCTCAGGAATCAACGCCAAGTACGACGAACAGCACCAGATCGGCAAGCGCTACGCGCGTCACGATGAGGTCGGCACGCCGTATTGCCTGACCGTTGACGGGGACTCGCTGGAAGATGGCACGGTCACCATTCGTGACCGCGACACCACCGACCAGGAACGGATCAAGATCGAAGAGGCGCTCCAGGTTGTAGCAGAACGCCTGGCCAGTTCGTGACAGGAAAGGCACCGATGGTCAAACCCCCCTCGGATTTCCGCGCAACGGTAGAGACCTACAGTGGCCCCCTTGACCTGCTTCTCTACCTCATCAGGAAAGAAGAGGTCGATGTCTTCGACATCCCGCTTTCGCTCGTGATCGGGCAGTACCACAAACACCTGGAGTTCCTTCATGAGATCGACCCCAATGTTTCGGGCGACTTCCTGGTGATGGCGGCCCGGCTGATGGAGATCAAGTCCAAGCTCCTATTGCCCCGCGAGGTGCTAGAAGATACCGATGAGGAATACGAGGATCCGCGCCTGGAGCTGGTCAAGCAGCTGCTGGAGTACAAGAAATTCAAAGAGCGCGCCCTCCTGCTGGAAAAAAAGCTGGCTGCGCATAAAAAACGCCACACCCGGCCCACCAGGGAGCTGGAGGATGATTCTCACGATGTCGCCGAGCCCCTGCCGCTGGGCAACACGGATGTCTGGGATCTGTTGACCGCGTTTCATCGAATCCAGCTGGCGATCGGGCAGAGGGTTCCTCACGAGGTCATGCTCGAGGAGCGTCCGGCTGAAGACTACATCGCGGAGGTGAGAGAAGTGCTTCTTTCCGCGCACAGTGGCCGCTGCTCTTTTGAAGACCTCTTCCGGGGGGCCCGCACGCAGGCCGAGGCCATCGGGTACTTCCTTGCGATTCTCGAGCTGGCCAAGATGAGCTTTCTCAAGCTTACCCAGGAAGGGCCCGGTGCCGAGATCGAGGTCGAGCGCAGGAGTGAAGAGGAGCTGCGGGAAATGGAAGCTGCCCGGGAAGAGGGCGGCAAGGCAGATCCTGCAGAAGAGCATCTTCTACGTGGAGAGGGAGAGGAGGCACTCGAAGAGGATGAGCCTCTTGCCGGCGAAGAAAGCGGGGAAGAAGAATGAAGGTTGTCCTCCTGGCTTCGGGGCCCTTTGCAGTTCCCGCCCTGGACCTCCTGCATGCAGGAGGCAGCAGTTTTGAGCTTTGCGGGGTGGTGTGCCGCCCTGCTCGCCCAGCCGGGCGTGGGCGAAAAACGCGCGAGAATCCGGTCAAGACCCGTGCGCAGGAGCTGGGAATCACCTGCCTCACCCCCCCCACGGTAAACACCCCGGAGTTCTGCGAGGAGCTGCGCTCCAGGGGCCTGGATGTGTTGATCGTTGCCGATTATGGGGAGATCCTTCGAGAGGAGGTTCTTTCCTTACCTCCCCTGGGGGCCTTCAATATTCATGCGTCCATCCTGCCGTCCTATCGTGGGGCTGCGCCGGTGGTTCATGCGCTTCTCAACGGCGAGAAAGAAACCGGTGTTACCCTGTTCAGAATAGAGAGGGGTCTTGATAGCGGCCCCGTGGTGGCCTGTGTAAGTGCGGAAATCGGGGAGGCCGAAACCGCCGGCGAGCTGGAAGAACGCCTTGCCGTGCTTGGAGCCCGGTTGCTGGCGCAGCAATTGCCGCTCCTGGCCACAGGGGAGGCCACTGAAGAGCCGCAGGATGAGTCCTGCGTGACCCTTGCTCCCAAGATCAGGAAGGCGGATGGGTTGATCGAATGGGAGCGGCCGGCTCCGGCTGTACACGACCTGGTGCGAGCCATGAGCCCCTGGCCACTGGCCCATAGTTTTCTTTCGCCAGCCCAGGGCAAACCTGCAAGGGTGAGCATCCTGCGCTCGGCCCCAGCAGAGCAGGAGGCTGGCGCCGGGAGCCGGCAACCAGGCGCCGTCTGCTGCGTAGAGAGCGCTGGGTTCTCGGTTTCGTGCTCTTCGGGCACTCTTCGTGTCCTCGAGCTTCAGCGTGATGGGAAGTCCGCTATGGATGCGGCCGCCTATCTTCGGGGCAACCCCCTGGAGCCGGGCGATTGTTTCAACTCTTCTGCGCTGGAGGCGCGATGACCGAAGAATCTACCCGCGAAACTGTTCCAAAAGAGTTTGCCGCGGTCCGCAAAGCCGCACTGGAGCTCTTGTGTGCAACAGAGTCAGGCACTCGCTTTATCGATGAGCTTCTCTCTGAGCGGATCGGGGAGTTCGACCCGCGCGACAGGCGCCTGCTGCAGGAAATATCCTATGGAGCGTTGCGCCATCAGAACACCCTCGACCGCATCCTGAAGGCCTATCTGAAGTTGTCGATGAACCGGCAGGCGGCGCCGGCACGCTGGGCTCTGAGGCTTGGAGCCTACCAGCTGGTTTATCTCAGCCGGGTGCCGGCTCATGCCGCGGTGAACCAGACCCTGGAGGGCATGAAGGCCCTGGAGGGCTGCGGGAAGAAAGAGGTCGGGTTCGTGAACGCCGTATTGCACAAGCTTGCCCGGGACATCACCCGGAAAACCAGCAAGCCTCCGGCTGAGCCGGACGACCCTAATATCCTTCCTTCCCGCGACGGCTTCTGTCATTTCAACCGGCCGGTCCTGCCGCTTGTGCGCCTCGACCTGGTGGATCATCTCGGCATTAAATACTCCTATCCGCGCTGGATGGTAGAAGGTTGGCTTGCCCGCTTCGGGGCAGGGGAAACAGCTGATCTGCTGGTGGCAGGCAACCGCCCGCCCCGCCTGTGTGCGCGGATCACATCCAGGGCCCCGTCCCTGGCCGATGCGCTTGCGGCGCTGGAGGCGGAAGGTTTCAAGGTAGAGGCGGGTCCGTATGAGGGGTCTGTTCTTTTCGCCGGTGGCGGCCCCGGGCCATCCCGGGCGCTGGAAAAGGGCTGGATACAGTTCCAGGATCTCACCTCGATGCAGATCGGGGCGGTCCTGGCCCCTCCTGCCAATGCCAGGGTTCTTGACCTGTGTTCGGCCCCCGGGGGAAAAGCCGCCCAGCTCCTTGATGGGCTTGGGGAGGAAGGGGCGCTCCTGGCCACTGACCGAAGCGAGGCCCGGCTTGCGCTTGTAGAAGAGAACCTGTCGCGAAGCGGAGGAAGCTGGAAAACGAAGGTGGTGCCTGAGGATCCTTCCGGGATCGAACTCGGGGAGAGCTTCACCCATGTGCTCGTTGACGCGCCCTGCTCGAATACGGGAGTCCTGGGCCGGAGGCCGGAGGCCCGCTGGAGAGTCCGGCGCAAAGACCTTGAGTCTCTCGCTTCCCTGCAGGATGGACTCCTTGATGCGGCGGTGCGCCATCTTCAGCCCGGCGGCCGCCTGGTTTACTCAACCTGTTCGGTTGAGCCCCAGGAGAACGAGGAGCGCGTCGCCGCCCTTCTGCATCGCAGCCCTGGCCTGGTGGAGCTCGAGACCCGGCTGTTCCTGCCGCATCGCAGCGAGGGAGACGGCGGATATTACAGCCTGCTGTGCAACCCGGTTAAAAAGGAAAGCTGAGACCTCTTTCACTCGGGCCGGTTTTTCTTCAGCTCTCGCAGGGTTTCCGCTTCGGGAAGGGATCTGTAGTGGTCATCGAGGGGGTAGCAACCGCTGGGCAGACCGTGGCGGGGCGCCGTAGTGCAATCGCTGAAGGTACGGCAGATCCGCTTGCGGGCAAGGCTGCCCCGCTCAAGAGTGTCGGCAGGGAGGTCAGGATAGCTCAACGCCATTCGCCCGATACCGACGAAGTCCATCCAGCCCTCGCGCACAAGCCCCTGGGCAACATGCGGCAGGTAATCCTGCAGGTAGGAAAGGGCGGAGCCGGTAATCACCAGCCCGGGGAATTCACGCTTGAGTGCATGGGTCGCCTGCAGGTGGCGAATAACGCTTTCGAGCGGGTCTTCCGGAGGCAGGTAGCCATCCGATGGCGGGTAAAGCGCCGGCCTCTGAAGGTGAGGGTTGTAGTAGGGGCTCCCTGCGGAGAGGTTGACCAGCTCGATGCCAAGCTCCTCGAGCAGCTCGAGAAACTTTCTTCCCTCGCTGAGATCGGCTTCGGTGGGGTTGGCCATATCGACACCGAAGCCCCAGCGGTACGGGCCGCCTTCAGGCAGTTCCTCCGGAACTCCACCGCCGCCGGCCCCGGGACGAAAGGGGATGCTGTCGAATATGCTGACTCGAACAGCGATGGGAAGTTCGGGGGCATTCCTGCGAATACCCGCTACGATATCTCGCAAAAGACGGGTACGGTTTTCAAACGAACCACCATAGGGGCCGGATCTCGTATGGGCGCCGAGGAACTCATGCAGCAGGTAGCCGTGACAGTGTTTAATGTCGACGAAATCAAAGCCCAGCTCCCCGGCACGGGTGGCGGCCGTGACAAAGCTCTCTGTAAGGGAGGCAACCTCGCCGTCGCTCAGCACTGCCGCATCTTCTGTTATTCCGACCCGGCGGTCGAGAATCGGGTGCCGGAACGCGGCTCTCGGCCGGCTGCCGCCTTCACTCGAGGGCCGGGCATAGCGCCCGGAGTGGGTCAGCTGCAGGCCGACGACAGGCTCGTCGCCGGCGCCGAACCGTTTGCGGTGTGCGTCGAGTAGCGCCTCGCGGAGAGCTTCGAGGCCAGCCAGGGTGTTCCCCGCGATGACAAGCTGGTTGGGGTTCGCCCGCCCATCGGGCTCTACGGCAACAGCTTCGCCGCCCCAGATCAACTGTGCGCCGCTGAGGCCGAACCGCTTCCAGCGCTGCAGGGTCAGCTCGGTGGGAGAGCCGTCTTCCTGGCCATCCCAGCCTTCCATGGGCTGGATTGCCCACCGATTGGACGCCACCTTCCCGCAGAGTTTGAGTTCTTTTGCCAGGGGAGATTCAGGCGCCGGGAGGATGTCGTCATCGACCGGTATGGCATCGCAAAGCCGGTGCAGATGTTCGCGAAAGCTGGCGACCTCCCGGTGGGAGCCGATGCGCGGATAACGGGAGTGCCCGGGGGTTGAATTTTCAGGCATGCTTGATCGGGGGCCTTGTGGCCGCAGGCTCTTTCTGGCCCGGGAGTTCCGGGCGCAACAGGAATTTTCTTGCCGTTGTCGTGCTGGGAGCCACCATTGGATCGCCTGGAGGCCGGCCCGGTCCCCATCA
>JAYGDV010000509.1:0-5194 GCA_046582735.1 Planctomycetota bacterium | reverse complement strand
TGCCCTGTTGTCCATGCCGGCATAATGAAGCTCTCCTCCCATCCGGGAAAAGGATTTGCAGAAGCGGACGTAGTAGGCTGGATGATCCATCGGCGGCTCCCCCCTGGACCAGTCCCAGGTCGACTCGGCCAGGTCGTTGACCACGATTAGAAAATCTTCGAGAGCGCCGCCCTCACGGCGGACGAGGTTGCGGGCCATGGAAAGAGACTTCTCAAAGATCATCGGCGACATGACCGCCGAACCAACGCTCAGGTAGACCCCTCCCTCCAGGCCGCTGATCGTGTCGGCATATAGCAGGAAGTCCGTCATCGACACACGGCCCACAGCGCCGCCGGACAACATCGGATGGGGGTAGATGATGTCCTGCCCGATTCCCGGGTGGACGCTGAAGCGGGCGCCTTCGCGGCAGCAGGCCGCCTGGATACTGCTGGAGGAATGAGGGTGGGGTATTTTCAACCGGCCGGGCTCGAGACCCGTGCGCTCCATCGCCTCGATCAGATCCACTGCCGCGGCTGCCCGGGCCGCCGGGCCCGCACCTCCATCGAGGCCCGCCTCGACAATGGCCCTCAGCTCCTGGCGTGGCGGAATCTCAATTCCCTCATCGACGATCATCCTTCCTACTGACTCCCCGTACCCGATGCCGGCGAGAGCGCCGGCGAGAAGAGCCCGCCCCAGGTGGGCCCCGGTTTCCTCCCACATGCCGAATTGCCCCCGGCTGACATAGTGTTTTACGTCCTCGCAGGTACTGCCGAGGAAGGCAAATTCCCAGTCATGGATCGAGCCCGCGCCGTTGGTGGCAATATGCTGTAGCCAGCCCTGCCTGACCATCTCCGAGAGGACAGGACCAAGCCCGTTCCTGATGAGGTGGGCGCCGTGACAAATCACCACGGGAGCATTCCTGCGCCGGGCCGCGACAATCCGCTCCGCGGTGCGTTCGATCACCCCGGCGGCAGGCCCGGGGTCGGGAGCCGGCGAATCCAGGCCGAGCATTACCTCTGCGCCATCCAGCTTGTTCTGTCTCGAGCCTACCGGAAAAAATTCCAGCCGGGATCGGTCAAACCCTTTTTCTTGCACCGCGATTCCTGTCTCCCGGGCGGGTAAAGAAGGCACCTAGTAAACCAGCAGGCTCAACCTACCGGCGAGCTTTCAGCCTTGCAAGCCTGGAGAGAAAACTCCTCCTGCAGAAATTCCCCCACGACATTCGAGGCGCCGGCATAATGAGCAAACTGGAGATGGAGGCACTTTACGAAGTTCCAGTCCCTGATCCCCCCGATCCCCGTCTCCCGGTAGACCTTCTCCCAGCCCCTCTCGATGACCGCCTCGCGGTGCTCCGGGAGCAGGGCCTCCCAGCGCTCCTCGGCGTAGTGCCTGTGATTTTCGTGGTAAGCCGCCCTGAATTCCGGGTCCGTGCTGATCCGCTCCTCGATTTTGCCAATCCAGCCGTAGGACTCGAATTCAGAAACCTGGCGAATCAGGGACCGGCAGGTCAGCCAGTAGAGCGTAGGAAAAGGGGAGAGAACCTTTCCCTCTTCCGACAGCGAAAGCGGATAGTAACGGATGACCTGCGGATGGCCGGCAGGACAATAGGCCTCGACCCTCAAAACACCGCTTGGGCGGCGTCCAAGCTGGGCCTCGAGCAGGGAGAGATCCTCCTCGCTGACGCTGGCTGCTCCCTCAACCCGGTCCTTCATTGAGCTGGCTCCCCGCTCCCTGCGGGCAAGATCTTCTTCATGATCTCCCTGTCCCGCCTTCGATCCTGCCCGCATATATTAAATTTGGATGTACCATAACGGCCATGATGATAGCCTTGGGATTCGTCGGCCGGGTAAAAAATCGCGGGCTGCTATTCCGGCTCCATTTAGAATAATCTTTCCGGCTCCCTGCCGGGACAGGCTCCCGGCAGATATACAAACGATTCCTCTTTTCCGGCATTTGTACTGATCAGGATAAAACAATGACTTCTTTTCGCCTCTCAACGGCCTTGATAACCGTAGCCTGCATATCACTCCTGCTGTTCACCATCCCGGCAAACGGCCAGGAAGAAGGGGTCGACAAAAAAACTCTCTCGAAGGCTCTGCGCTCACCGAACTCGCTCATCCGGCACGACACCTGGTCCAAGATGAACCCGGAGGACAAGAGCCAGTTCAGCGTGCTCCTCAAGATCATGGCCAAGATGGCATGGTTTGACCGCGACGGCACCATCAAAGCCCTGGCCACTGCCGCCAGCGACGAGGTGCTAGAGAAGATGATCAGCACCCTCAAGAAGAACAAGGACCGCGCGGTCCGCCAGGGGATGGCTGTAGCCCTGGCAAAGATGGATGACCCCATTTTTTACAAGCACCTCTACGAGGCCCTTGATGACAAGGATCCCACCGTTCGCCGGGTCGTGGTGCACAGCCTGCGGGTGCATAAGAAACCCGAGGCCGTCGATGCCCTCGTCAAGCGCTTCCAGAAAGAAGATGACCCGGTCGTAAAGACCTTCCTCGAGCAGTCTCTCAACGAGCTGACCCAGGCCTTCCGCGGCCCCAATCCACTGCACTGGCTGTCCTGGTGGGAGACGGCGAAGAACGACCCGGACTACAAGCTCGGCGAAACCGATGAAGAAGCCAAGAAAGCCGCCGAAGACCTCGGGCACAAGCTCAAGAAGCGAAGAACCGTTTCGATCCTCGGAGGTGTCACCATCGAATCCTCAGAACGAGGCTCAGGAATCGGGGTACCGATCCTGATCATTCCGCCCTACGGCTACAGCGAAAACATCATGCTGCCGTTTCTCTCCGGGCTCGAACAACGGCACAAGCTCCACTACATCACCCTCCCGCCGGTGAAGAGCTTCAAGAACCTGCGTGTCGTCAGCGCCAAGCAGATCCCCTACTACCCCATCGACCAGCTTGTCGATGCCTTCGAAGACCTCCGCAAGCAGACCAAGGCAGAACGTTTCGCGATCATGGCCTGCGGTATGAACAGCTGGATCGCCATGCGTTACGCGAAGAAATACCCCAGGTCTATTGCCGGGATCCTGCTGGTAGCGCCCATTTCCGGGGTCAAGGAATATGCCAGGGCAACCGACCGTTTCGAAAGGAATGGGAAAAGCAGGAAAGATACCGAGATGCACTATTTCGGCCTGACCCGGCGATTCAACTCGCAAACCGGCGAGAGCAATCTCGACAGCTACCAGCGCGAGAACGAAATCACCAAGTGGGATGGCGAAGGTGGCTGCATTGACCGGCGTTCCTGGAGCCTCTTCTTCCACGATCAAAGAGATTACGTCGCCAGCATGCTCTACCCGGTCAAGGACCACCGCATGGGCAGCGTAGCGATTCCTGACTTTGACCTCTTCAAGGAAAAGAAACCGGCCCTGAGAATCCCGACCCTGGTGATTTGCGGCAAATCGAGCCTCTATACCAGCGCCGATGACTGCAAGGGAATCGCCAAGTACTATCGCGGACTCTGCCTTGTATACGGGTACTCGTCCTGCATGCCGTTCTGCGAAGAATCCAAGCGTTTCAACAAGGACGTAGCCGGGTTCCTCAAGAAATTTACCCGGGTAAAGAAAGCGAAGTCGAAAAAGTAACGACCAGGCCCGGAAAAAGAACCGCCCCGGAGAAAACCGTGAAATATAGAAAACCCAGCGGCGGCAGGCCGTTTGCATTCCTTTCGATTGTCCTGGCTGCCGTCCTGCTCGTTCCCGCCACAGCCGCAGCCCAGACCAGGCGCTCCTCGAAGACCCGCCTGAGCCGTGATGAGCAGATCGAGGCCGCGCTCAGAAAACGCACCCAGAAAATCCAGGACCAGTACTGCCGTGATCTCGTGCGGGTCGCCAATTGGGCCGCGCTCCAGGGGCTCAAGAAGGATGCAACCGGCCTGGTAGACAGGATCAGGAAAATCAACCCCGGCTATTCGAAGCTCGATGATGTGGTGAAAAAGATCGAGAAGGCCGAAGAGGAAAGCGATGCCGCCAAGAACGAAAAAAACGGCAAGTCCCTCATCACCCGCCTGAAATCAGCGGACAAGAAGCAGGGCTCGGAACTGGTGAAGCTCGCAACCGGCTGTATGAAGGTCGGCCTCTTCACCAGGGCGTTTGACATGATCAGCCATGTCATCGAGATCAGCCCGGATGATTCGAAGGCCCGCAAAATCCTTGGTTTCAAAAAAGACATCAAGACCAAGGAATGGATCAGCACCTGGGAATACTACCAACGTAAAAAGAACTTCCTCACCAGGGAAGGCTGGTTCGAGAAGAAAAAGAAGAAAGACTTCGACAAGGGGCTGCGCCCCTACAAAGGGAAGTGGCTCTCGGCGGAACGTGAAAAATCGATTCGAACCCGCAACGAATACGCCCCCTACACCGTCAAGAGCGAGCACTTCGAGGTGCAGACCAACATGGGGCGGGAGAGGGCCTGGGAATTTGCCCTGAAGCTGGAAGATTTCTATACCCAGTTCTTCCGCGTTTTCATCGGCTACTACGACCAGATTGCCGGCGCCAAGCTGCTCTTCAACCGTCCGGACCTCAAGAAGATGCACCTCGTGATCCTCTTTCCCAGCCACAACGACTACCTCATCCACGTCAAGCAGGAGAAAGGTAACGACAAGCTGCTGAGAGAATCAGCCGGTTTCTATTCGAGCAGCGACCGCAAATCCCGCTTCTACTGGTCTAAGAATGAAGAGGAGACCTACCGAACCTTCTATCACGAGGTCGCCCACCAGCTCTTCGCCGAAACCAAGGCAACCCGCAGCAGTGGAAGCAGGGGGAACAACTGGGTCGTTGAGGGAATCGCGGTCTATATCGAGACCTGGAAGAAAATGAAGGGCACCTGGGTCCCGGGGTATGAAATTGATGGTAACCGGATGAAGATCGCCCAGCGCTTCCTGGCCTCCAACAACAATTGGAGCCTCCAGGGCTTTGCCCATATCGACAACGAACAGTTCCACAAGGTCAACCGGGGGCTCAACTATTGTCTCGCCGGAGCACTTTGCCATTTCTTCATGCACTACAACGACGAAATCTACAAAGAAGACTTCGTTCGCTTCCTGGGCGCCTACTACATGGGAAAAGTAAGCAACGACTCCCTGCCGGAATTTATCAAGGTGGAGGGGGGCGGCGGCTTCAATGCCCTCGAGAAACAATTCAAGGAATACATGGCCACCCTGGGGCAGAAAAAGCCCGAAGCAGAAGAAGAGCCTGACGACACCCTGG